>CAZOYZ010000180.1:0-2748 GCA_964584045.1 uncultured Prolixibacteraceae bacterium
GTTTTGCGCATCAGCCTGAGGAACCGGTGAAACTTGTGATAGTCCGCCGGCGTTAGGTGATTGTTTGCGTGATCAGGAAGAGCGTGCCTTAATTCCACTTCTGCGAAGTTGCATTCGACGATTTCCGGGCCGATATCGGTCAGGGTGATCAGGCCCATGATGAGCTGTTCGTTATCCCTCAGCCATTGTTTGATGTCGCCGCCATAATCGCCGGGATTGACCTCCTCAGGGATCATGGCATCCAACTGGGTGTCGGTGATGGTACCTGCATAGAATTTGTCCAGATCCGGGAGCGTGATGCCCAGTTTTTGGAACAGTGGCACCAGTCCAATCCCCGGGTTGATGAAATTGGTCTTCAGCAGGGCCGTCAGATCTTCATAGGTGATTCCAACTCTCCGGCAAAAAGCTTTCCCGTTTGCAAGGGCGGCATTGAGCTGGTTGGTTGTATTGTTTGCAGGTTCTCCAAAATACTCGGGCAGCTTTTTGAAAGTAATGTCAGTCAGGGCTTTATATTCGTCATCATTGAAGCCTAAAGCTTCTTTCCGTGACGAAAGAGGATCGGAAAACAGGGCGAGCATATTTTCCAGGGTCACTTCCCACATCCTGAACAGCAGCCGCAGTGTTTCAAGCGGCTGATGAAAAGGGAGGTTGTACGGGAAGACTTTGGTTTTCAATTCATCGTAGGCGACTTTATTGACAAACTGCGGTTCTGCCAGCAGTTCGGCCTGGCTGATTTCCCCGGTCACGTCATGGTCTTTCAGATCGTTCAGATTGCCGTTTACGATATAGAATTCAAGGATCTCATTCACCAGGTCAATATAAGGCTGGGCCATGTTGGTGTTTTCGCACGATAACTGAATATGTTCAATATCGGGCCGCCGCGATTTCAGGACATCGATTGGATTAGATTTCGTATGAGGAATATCTTCCAGATCAATGAACTGAAGCAGTTCAACCAGGTAGGCAGCAGGGCTTAAAACCGATTTACAGTGTTCACAGTCGCAATAATCGAGGTTGCCCAGTAGTTCCTCCAGCGTCGGACTGGCCACAATTTCATTTGGTTCTTTGGCCTGCTTTCCCGTGATCGAGTAAATATTGGGCAGCGACTGGGAGGTCAGATAGGCCGTTGCGATATTCAGTGCGGCGCTGTATACTTCACTGGCTTTATTGTAGGTCATTTCAGCCTGTTGTATGGTTGGAAATGCCTTCCCGTGCCTGGCGATGAATTCCTGCTTCGTGTACTTTGTCACCTGGTAAGCTGAATACAAGCCTGCTTTCGACAATGCTGCCATTGATTCATCGGATGGCGTCATCTGGTAGATCCGTTCCAGTTTTTTGGCAGAGGACTTTGCTTCTGCGCTCAGTTGTTCATAGCCGTTCCAGGTCTTTATCGGCTGAAAACCAATATTCTTTTTTGATTCATTGGCATAAAAGAAACTGACCAGTTCCTGTGCGGAGCCATTGGCATCGATCTTTACTTCGTTATTCCTGATCATTTCTGCTGCCACTGCGGTCGGGTAGCTCATTTTCACCTGACCGGCCAGGTGAGTGGCGTACTCTTCGGCTGTAAGTCCTGCAGGTATGTCATTGCCGAGGATCTCTTTCCAGACCGCCGTCTTGTACAGGCCTTTGCCTGCCAGCTCCAAATCATCTTTGAGATTAAACTTTTCATAAATTTTTTTGATGAGAGGGGCGTTCCGTCCGGTCAGGTAGCCTAACTTTCCGTCCAGCCTTAGTTTGGAAATGGTATCGGACGAAAATCCTCTTTCTGCCAGAGCAGACCATAGTTTTGCGGGGTCGTCGCCCGTGCTTTTCAGTGTTTGGGCAAAAACTTGCTTTTGATCGGTGTTAAGCCTGACGTCGAGCATTTCACCCATGGATGATACGGAATGGGAGGGTTTACTGTTCAGAAGGTACCTGGCAGCGAGGCTCTCCAGCACCCGGATCGTTTCTGCCGTATTCCCGCCGCCAGGGATGATGTTCTTTTTGACGGCTTCACCGATTGTTTCTTTGGCGCCGGCAATTGACAGGGCGCTGATGGCATCTTCATCGGCAGGAACCCCGGCCCGCAGGAAAGCATACACATGCGAGGGATCGATCTTCAGCGTTTCCCCCAACTGGTGTGCGCCGGCCAGCATGGCGGTAATGCGGCTGTCCCAGCCGGTTTTGTTCGCCATATAGGTGATGTTCCTGTGCTCTGCATCTTCTTTCAGGTCATTCAGCTTCAACTCACCCAGATGCGGGCGAAGATCATTCACGATGAGATCGAATTCGGAGGTCTTCTTTTCTTCTTCCGCATTGACGATTACATTCAGCTTTTCGACCGGAGAAGCATTGTATTTCACAGCCGACCTGAAGATATTTCTTTCATCTCCTTTTCGAAAAGCTCTTACTTCAATGTCGGGGTCGGTCCTTAAAGGGTTTATAAAGGTAAGGGAATATGCTCCGTTTTCGCCGGTCACCGTCTTGCCTGCAGCGATCTCTTTTTGAAGGGTAATGATGTAGGCCTCCGTCACATAGCCGGGCAGCGCTGTTCCGTTACTGTTAATCACTAATCCGTTGACCGTATACAACTTCTCATTTGTCGTATCCTCAAGCGAACCCAGTTTCTTCAGAATATCATTCATTTTATTCGCTGTACGTTCCTCGACAATGCCACGGAGGTGATCCCCTAATGCCTGTTGTATCTGAAAGATACGTACCAGTTCAGTGGTCGCTTTCCCATAAATGTTTTCAGAAGTTTCTCCG
>CAZOYZ010000180.1:2848-7922 GCA_964584045.1 uncultured Prolixibacteraceae bacterium
AGAATAATCAGGGTGATTCCGCCTTTGACTTCTCCGGTTACCCGGTTTGTTGCCACAATTTTCATGGCGGTCGCTTCGCCCTTATGCAGTCCCAGAGCCGGTAGCTGCAGTTCAAACCTGCTTTGTTCCAGTTGCCGGTTCATGTTCCGGAATGCCTTGAAAATTTCCCGGTACTTCCGGGCATTCCCGCCCTCACTGGCTATCGCTTTCAGGGCTCGTGCCAGGTTACTCCGGATCACTTTCTGCTCTTCCAGTGAAATGCCCTTTTTATTTTGACTGACAAAATAGACAGCCGGTCCCCTTCGCTGGATCCTTACCCGTGAGCCGGAATCTTCATTTTTCAGCAAGGTGACCTGCATTTTCGGGATGAACTCGCCCGCACTGATCCGGCTGGGCTTAAAATCGGCCAGGAACGGATGACGCAGCGCAAACAGCTCTTCCGTGGTCATCGGTACCAATTCGATCCGGTCCATGGCATTCGGATGATGGACTAAATTGAACATGAACGCATTCGCCTGGGCTACGAAATTCAGGTTTAACTGTCCCACATGCCTGTCGACCGGGGGATACAGGGCATTGGCATCCGTTGGCAGGTCTACCGGGGAAAAGGAAAATACCCGCGCAAAAAGACACTTATGTCCGCCGGTAGCGGGAGGGACCGAATAGGTGATATTCACCGTGTTCGTCGCATACGGATTTACCCATCCCGTGGTCATCCCGATTTGGGTGGCAAACTGTGTGCTGAAACCTAAGGTTGGATCACAAAGGAAAAATTCCACCTTGGCAGAAGGTACGATCAGGTCTCCCCTGTTCCTTACCGTACAACTGAACTGGTAGGTTTTACCACCGTCGAGCAGCGTGGTGTAGGCGCTCAGATCGGTGATGGGGGCCACTTTCAGGTCGGGCGAATTCCAGTATACGATGTTGTTGGGGAAAGGTCTTACCCCGATATCGCTGTCAAAGGAACGGATATACAGGAAGGAACTGTCCACAAACTCTTCGGGCGGTTTCCGTTCTCTGTTATTCTTCCGGAACCAGGGTTGGATTTTCTCCTTTGTGAAACGTCTGTAAGCTGCGGCTTTTGATCGTAATTCAGCGACGTACTCGTTCGCCATTTTAATCGCTTCTGAAGACATACGTTTAATAATTTAAGTGGATTACTGAATAAATCTTAACCGGACGATTTCGTCCTGATCGGTCGGGTTTGCCGGGTCATCCTTTGCTCTCAATTCCTTTGGAGAATCGGATTCTTCGATAGTTGGAGGCGTGGTATTGTTGACCTGGCTCCAGCACAAATACCCGTAGCCACGGTCGCCGTCCAGGTTAAAGTCGGGTATCGGCCTGTTCGTTTTCCAGCGTTCATAGATATTCTCCGCCAGCCTGAGTGCATTTCCAAGCCTGTTCTTCGGATCGTTCAGCCTGGAAGCGATCTCATCTCCGTTATCATTGTTCAGGGCATCCGGATCGTCTGACATCCCGGCCAACTGATCAATAAACAGGTCGTTGATGGGGATCGATCCAAAGGCGTAATACGTGGAGGCCTGGTTGAAATAATCCCAGGGCGCTTCCAGTACAGGGGCTTTTTCGCCTCCTGTGGGAGGATAGATCAGGTGCTTTTCCTTGTTGAAGATGGCGGCAGCAGGATCGTTGAAGTCCGTGATGATCTTGAACAGCGGGAATTTGTTGAAAAAATTGCTTGCCCTGGCTCCGGTCATATCGGGTATGGAAGGATTGGCAAACTGGATCAGCCGGGGTTCAAAAAGGTGTTCCTGCATAGGGAATGCCAGCCCGTTCAGCGAGACCGCCAGCCTGAAATTCTGGAAAGCGTTATAGACCTCTTCGTAAATCAGACTGACCACCCAACGGATGACCGAGGTGCTCAGGGTAGTGATCGTACCGGCAACCCCTTCGGCCAACGCCTTGGCAGCCATCAGGCTGGCGATGATCAGTGCCGCCAAGATGATAAAAATACCGAGGAAACCCCAGTCGCCGGCGGTATCGACAGCATCTTCCAGAAACTCGCCTGCATCATCCAGCGTGTCGAGTGCGTCTTCCCACACCTCCAGCAATTCATCGCTCAGGGAATAGGGCACCGGCGGCGGGATAGTGCCCGTATCGGTCGAGTTCCGGAACCACTTGTAGTAAATTTTGTAAGCGTTATTCACATCGGTCGCGGTGATGGCCGGTCCGTATTTTTCACCTCCGGCTTCGTTCGACCGGTACACCTGGCCAATAGCACCGGCGATGAAATTGGCCAGATCGTCCGGCAGGTTGGTGAACCCGTCCGGCTCGTCGTCACTGATTGTTCCGTCGAAATTGAAGTTATAGAGAGCATGAAGTTTACTGCGGTTGAAATCTTTGCCGGTCCAGTTCAGGAAATTGAACACATCCTGGTAGTTTTCCCCGGTTTTATGGCGCTGTGCGTGCGACCGGTAAGGGCCACCTGAAATGATGTTGACATAAGGATGCCCAACGGTATCGGCGGTGAAATGGGTCAGATAGCCTAACGCATAGAGATGCTCCGGTTTCCCGGGATCAGAACTTTTGAGCAATTCACCGGCATATTTCCCGGTTTTCCGGTAATGCAGCGCGTCGAACCACCACCACTTGCCGTCGCTTGCGCCATCACGGTAAGGATGGGAGATCAGGTCGAACAGGTTGAATTCAGAGACGTATTTCTTGAGCGCTTCCGTGACCAAAGGTATCAGAGCCTCCAGCAGCTTATTGATGTCCTCGAATGTTTCCTTCAGTTCGCTTAATACAGCCGAATCTTCAATGACCGCGTCGGCCGCCAATCCCAGGGCCTCAATGGCATCAAGCACCGGCTGAGGCACCATCTTTAAGAGTTCGCGTTTGAAATTTTCAATGAAATCGGTGACTTCCATATAGAACTCAACGAACTTTCCCAGCGTGGGATCCATGTCCTTGGTGTTAAAGAACAGGAAGTCGGGCCCCTGGCAACCGAAAAACAAATACGGAAGGTTTTTCGGGTCGTCCAGCAAGGCACTAAGCTTCTCGCGTTCTTCTTTTGTCATGTGCTTTCCTAATCCTCTGCCATGGCGAATATCGGCGATCAGTCTGTTCGCGATGAGATGATGTAATGCGGGTCCTGGCATAATAATTAAATTTTAAATTGTTTGTAAAAAGTCATTAGTCGTAAGTCGTAATACACAAGATATTCAGATATTCAGATATTCAGACTGTCAGAAGATCTGAGAATCTGAGAATCCGTTCTCCGTTTTTGCTTAATTCGGGTGTCCCCCAACGGCATATCCCCATTCCTCAGCCCACGTATGCGGATAAACGCCTCTGGAGAAATATTCTCCGAAATTCCGGATGGGTGTGTTGGGATACCGTTTGTTGTGATAGAACAGCCAGTAAGGCAGGATCGTGTTAATTGCGTAATGCGCTATCATGGTAGGATAGAACACCGGGCCGAAAATTCTGGCCTGAAGAACATGAGCTTGCTCATGTTCAAGGACATCGTGTGCCAGGCCTTTCGTGCCGACAATGACGTTCCCCAGGGTTGTTGCGTACCCGCTGAACCATTCATTTTCAAACATCAGGGCGCCCGAATTCCGGCTGTTTGTCCGGTCGATGGGATTTCCTCCCATGATATTGGCGGTGGCAAACAGGGATCCTACCATGGAATTGGGTAAACCCCATGTGTTGTCGGCCAGGAAACCCATCCACCCGGAGAGGCTGCTCCAGTCATAGGAATGAGCATCTGCCATGGTGAATCCGTGTATCATACCTGTGAATGCGCCCGCCATGCCACCCAGTACTCCTCCTGTCAAACCGCCGCTTAAAAAGCCGATAACAAATCCTCCCAACGCATTTGTCGCTGTCCGGATCATGGGTGCCAGGAACCAGTTCCAGGTATCTGCAGCAGCCTGCTTAATCCATTCCCAGGCGCTGGCGGCTGCATTTTTCATCCATTCCCAGGCTGCACTTGCGGCTTCCCTGATCCAGTTCCAGGCTGCACTTACGGCGTCTTTAGTCCAGTTCCAGGCTGCGCTTACCGCGTTTTTCGTCCAGTCCCATGCGGTTTCCAGGGCGCCCCTTATCCAGTTCCAGGCGTCTGAGGCCGCTTGTTTAATCCAGTTCCAGGCGGTGGTAGCAGCATCTTTGATCCAGTTCCAGAATTTTGCCGCTGTCTCGGCGATCCAGTTGCCCGCGGCCACGATGGCCTCGCCAATCGCATTGGCGGCGGCGGAGATCGTATCCCAAAACCTGTCAAATATTCCTCCACCCGAATCCTGGTCTGAACGATCGGGTATTCCGATCATTTTTTCAAGGTCCAGAATTTGCGATGGCTTTTCTTCGTCGCCTGCCGACAAACCCGTTTTATCGTTAAAAGAAACCGGGTTGCCCCTGCAATAGCTGTATACATTGACACCATCGCCGATCCCGGCCGGGTCGCAACTTAGCCACCTCCCCAGCCAGGGGAGGTAATATCTTGCCCCGTGATACCCAAGCCCGGTTTCCTCATCGCGCTCCATACCGGTATACCGGTAGCGTTTGGCAGCAGACCTGACAGAAGCGTTTTTGGCCTGGTAAGCTGTGGTGCCGTAAGGATGATATTCCTCGTAGCTGATCACGCGGGCTGTATCGTCCAGTTCCAGTGTTGCTGAGCCAAGGTGGTTTTGCAACTGGTATCTGACCAGTTTCTTTTCCGTACCATCGTCCACCTCATTGCGTGTTTCAATCATCACAAAACGACGGCCCTCGTCCATCAGGCTCAGACTGATCCGTTCCAGTCCGGCACCGGCGCCGCTGTGTTTTTTGTAAACCTCATAACCGGACAGGTAGACCCGTTCTTCTTTGATCGTGGGTACCGCACCTGCAAGAGCGCTGTTTTCCGTGATCTTGCGGATACGTTGCCCCTGACCGTCGTACTGATACCATGTTGTTTCAGCGGTTCCGTTCCCCGGGTTCACTTTTTGCCTGATCGTTTTTATCAGCTCTTCTTTGAAGTTCCATTCCATTTCTTCCAGGTGGGGCAGGGCGGTTATAAAACCATGCCGGTCATGGTACTGATAACCGGTATAATCAACGGGGCTGCCGATATCGC
>CAZOYZ010000180.1:8022-9374 GCA_964584045.1 uncultured Prolixibacteraceae bacterium
CCGGTCACTTTCTGATTATCAAAGAAGGTCACAGGAACATTCTTGTCTTCCAGATGCGTGATATTGCCGGCCGCGTCAAACGTATAATGCAGATCCTGCAGAGGATCGCCGTTTTGCCGTTTGGTTTCAAGCCGGAGCAGACGGAATGTTTCCCTGTCATAATAAAATTTTGTGATGACGTCATTCCCGTAGATCACCTTTTCGCGCTGGCCTTTTTCGTTGTAATCGATGTTTTTGATGTAACTGACAGGCACTGCCGTCCCGGAATGGAGCACCGTCTCGCTGTTCAGCAGTCCGGCTTCGTTGTACACAGGTGTAAAGATGCTGCCATCGGGAGCTGTTTGCCGGGTGATGCGGCCCATCGCATCGGTCTCCGTGATAAAGGTATATGACCCGGTTTCCAGGTCGCCGGTGAGATTCTGATTGGTCCAGTCGGGCACTTCTTTATATTTCTTGAACAGCCGCCGCGTAACAGTTGTTGCCTGACCTTTGAAATCGTAGTCGGGCGTATCGATCAGCCCACCCGTATCATACTGCTGAATGGCCTGGCCCAGCAGATTTCGGGCCTGAAGGCCGGCTTCATTGCTTCTGTCGGGCAGCAGCAGACTTTCTCCATAAATGACCCGTCCGACAATATGGTCGAGAGGCTGTGTTCCGTCGCCTCCTGAAACTTTGGTTTGAGTCGGGCGTTGCAGACTGTCGTAAAAATACCTGAACTCATGACCGCGTTCGTCCCAGGTGCGGACCGGATTGCCCAGGATGTTGATGAGCAGCCATCGTTGTCCGGCGTCCATACTGTTTTGCCAGACCCGGGTACCCAGCATGTCATATTTGTACTGCATCACGGTGTTGCCCCGGGCGTCGATCACGCTCCGCAGGTTGCCTTCGGTATCGGGTGTTACCCGGGTCAGATACCACTCATCAGCGTCTGTCTCCGGGTTTTTGTTGTGTTCTGCCGAAAGTACCGGCCTTCCCATGGTGTCAAAATGCACGATGTTGGGCGTATTGGCATGTTTGGCGGCCTTGTCGGCGGCTTGTTTTTCCTTCGACGGGTCTTTGCCGGCAGCAAGCAACTCTGCATCGATCAGACGATTGGTGCGATTGCTAAACCACGTGCATTCCGCTTCGAGCAAGGTGTCGTGCGTATCGTATATCGTTTGCTTCCAGGATTCAAATGTCACCTTTGAAAACGTACCATCGGGCATTGTTGTCTTGATGAGCCGGCCTGGTGCGTCATAGTACATGACCGGAGTTACGCCGGTTTCTGTCAGCTCTTTGAAATCCTCGTAATGAGGGGTCACCGAGAAATAAGGTTCATAGTGCTTGACCGGGTTTCCTTTATTGTTTTTGAT
>CAZOYZ010000181.1:0-9270 GCA_964584045.1 uncultured Prolixibacteraceae bacterium
TTTGGCTTTATTGGTTACCAGGGCCGGTTGGGGATCCTGCCCGAAATTACGATCATCGATCTGACCTGATCGCTGGTGCAGCCGGGCGAACCCGGAATTTCCGACAGACCCGTTTCTGTCTTTCACCTCCAGGGGAATCCGGATTCTTTATGATTGCTCCGAAGGCAAAATCCGGAATCTTTTGTATTTTTATTGTGGAACTTAAAAAAGCGAAAAATGGAGTACAGAACATTAGGCGAATCCAATCTGGAAGTATCGGCGGTTACGTTTGGGGCCTGGGCTGCAGGGGGATGGATGTGGGGAGGTAATGACCGGAAAGATGCGGTCGAAGCGATCAGGGCGTCTTACGATCTTGGCGTCACGTCGATCGATACGGCACCCATATACGGGCAAGGCACAAGTGAGGAAATTACGGGTGAAGCGATCAAAGGTATACCGCGTGACCGGGTAAAGATCCTGACCAAATACGGTATGCGCTGGGATTTGAAGAAGGGGATGCTGGCTTTTCCGACCAAAAATAATGCCGGCGAAGATATCGAAGTCTATAAATATGCAGGGAAAGAAAGTGTCATAAAAGAATGTGAAAACAGCCTCAAAAGACTGGATACAGACTACATCGATCTTTACCAGATCCACTGGCCTGACATGACTACTCCGGCCGAAGAGACCATGGAAGCGGTGAGCCGGCTGATTGAACAGGGGAAAGTGCGGTATGCAGGTGTTTGTAATTATAATGTGGAGCAAATGGCGGAGGCTGAGAAACACATCACCCTGGTTTCAAATCAGGTGCCTTACAGCATGGTGAAACGGCAGATCGAAAAAGACGTTGTTCCTTATTGTCTTGAGAATAAGAAAGCAATCCTGGCCTACAGTCCGCTGGAAAGGGGGCTGCTTACCGGTAAAATGCAGCCGGGGCACCGGTTTGCCGAGGGCGATCACCGCCGCGGGATCTATTTTTTCAAGGATGCCAACCTGACAAAAACGAACGAATTCCTGTTAAGGATCAAACCCATCGCCGACGAAAAGAAGTTAACCCTTGGTCAACTGGTCATTCTGTGGACCCTGGCTCAACCCGGAATCACTGTTGCGCTGGTCGGGGCCAGAAATGCAAAGCAGGCTGTACAGAATGCCAAAGCAATGGAAGTTCGGCTTCAGGCTGATGAAGCAGAAATGATCACCCGCGAACTGGATCAGCTGGTACTGGTACCATAAAGTTCATTCAGATCTGTCCTGAGGAAATCTTTCGAATAACCTCAGGATAACATTCCGCGCGGATTTCATACATAAACGAATTCATCGTTCCTGAAATCAAAGGCACCTTTCCTTAAGTTGATCCCGTATTCAAGATATGCTTTCAAACATGCAAGGAAATTAGCCCAACCTTCTGTGTTGCCCTTTAACCAGTCAGTACCAGGATCATGACTGCCGGTGCTTTTCTCTGTGACACGGACCACTGTGGCATGGATGTCCTCCTTTGATGTCAGACTGATTTCCACGACATGCTTATGTTCAGCCACATCCCAGTAAAAAGACAGGAGCCGGTCCGTTTCCGCTTTGCTCACAAGAACAGGAACACTCCCGTCAAATTCAGGGAATCGCCAGATAATCTCTTTGCCCTCTTCCATCCTTCCGCTCCCGCTTGCAATGAAGTAATTGGACATTTTCACCGGGTCAACAATGGCCTCAAATACTTCATGAACAGGCTTTAAAATCTGAATTGCTACATTAATTTCAAACATGGCTACGCGTTTAGAGTGAATACTGATATAAACAATACCGGTCCGCTTCATGTTGCGAAAAAAAATGAGGACATCAATGTCCTTTTATAAACAATATTCTTTTGTTTTCGTTTTTATTGCAGTTGAATCATTTTTAACATGGGCGATTAAGAAATGGAACATGGGAATAAAGAAAGTATGGATCGAAGAGGGATGTATTTCGTGCGGGATGTGCGAAAGTATTTGTCCCGAGGTGTTTGAGATGCCCGATCAGGCGATCGTAAAAGAAGATATTGATCCGGGGGCAAATGAAGCAGGGATTAAGGAAGCGGCCGGGAGTTGCCCGGTGGAGGTAATTAAATATGAATGAGGTTTGACCAGGAATGACCAATCGAAAAAGACGAATATGGAGAGGGATAAGCAAAGAGGAGATATGGAAGGTATGGAAATGAAAAAATACCTCCGCATTGACGATGAACGGATCAAAAAGATGCTTGACATCAAATCCAGGGTTTTTAAAAAAGAGATCACACCGGCCGAGGCACGCGGCCTGGTCAACAAAACATTTGACCACGTTACTCCCGAAGAGTTTGCCTATGGCGAACAACATCTGTATAACATCGGCATCAGCGATGAGATCATGGCCGAAGGCATGGACGACATTCTGGACGTATTTCAGGACGTGTTAACCGCGGAAAAGCTGGATTTGCCGGAGGGACATCCTATCCGGACCTATGCCGATGAAGCTGCAGCCCTTGAACGGCTGCTGCTTAAAATGGAAAGAAAGCTGCAAGGCAAGTTCATCAAAAATGAATGGCTTGAGTTGTACGAAAAGCTGGGACAGATCAACGTCCATTTCAGCAGAAAGCAGCACCAGCTTTTCTCAGCTCTTGAGAAGAAAGGTTTCGACCGGCCGTCGAAGGTGATGTGGACGTTCGACAACGGGGTCAGGGATGCTGTTAAAGCCGCATATGATTTACTGATCGCCGATCAGGACACGGCCTTCATGGAAGCTCAGGCAAACGTGTTTTACCTGGTGCGTGACATCCTGAAAAAAGAGCGGGATGTTTTGTATCCTACGGCACTGAAACTGCTGACCGACGATGAGTTTGCCGCTATGCGCAGCAGTGATGATGAGATCGGATACTGTCTCATCGAAAAGCCCCCGTTGTTCAGAAGACAGGGAGAAGGTCCGGAAGGGAATGTGCAGAAGGATCCTGCAGGCAGCCTTGCAGAAGATCTGCGGGCAGTTCTTGAAAAGCACGGTATCGGTGCTTCGGCCGGAAAGGATGAGGTGCTTGACGTCAGTACGGGAAAACTGACCCTGGAACAGATCAATTTGATCTTCAAGCACCAGAAGGTTGATCTTTCGTATGTGGATGAACACGATATCGTGAAATTTTATACCGACACCAAACACCGGGTTTTCCCCCGGAGCAAAGGAGTGATTGGCCGGCAGGTACAAAACTGCCATCCCCGCGAAAGCGTGCACATGGTGGAAGAAATTATTGAGGCGTTCAGGAGCGGAGAACAGGATGAAGCGGAGTTTTGGCTCGACAAGGGCGACAAATTCATCTATATTGTCTATAACGCGGTACGGGATGATGAAGGCCGCTTCCGGGGTGTGCTGGAAATGATGCAGGATGTCACCCATATCCGCAGTTTAACAGGAAGCAGGCGTCTGCTTACATGGGATAAGAGCAGTGGGTTTGACGGGCCTGAAAAACAACAGATCCGGACCGGAGAAAAGGAGATGCCGGAAACAGAACTCCACGTAACACCGGATACTGTCGTCGGGCCTTTGATAAAGAAATACCCTTTTCTGAAGGAATATCTGATATCGCTTTCGCCGAAATTCAGTCAGCTCAACAATCCCGTTATTTTTAAGACCATGGGAAATATTGCGACCCTTGACATGATCAGCAATCGGGGTGGTTTTCAGGTGGAGGAACTGATCCAAAAAATTAAAGCAGAAATAGAGCGGCACAAAGAATAAGACGGAACACAATGAACCGACTTCATCCGGATTATCAAAGACCCGTAGCCCTTTGTGAAAGCAGTAAAACGATTGAAGCCCCGGCATGGGAATGGTTGCTGAGTTGTAACGAACAGGAATATTTTTAATTTTCACGCAACCTATTGGATCGTAGTTACATCTGTCAAAGGTAACTAAACTTAAAAAACAATGCAAAAGTTGGTACTGCTGGCTGTTGCACTTTTATTGGCAGGAGTGGCTTTCGCCCAAAAAAGCAGGAAGGAGGTCATCTACCTGAAGAGCGGCTCCGTTCTGAAAGGTCAATTGATACAAGTCGATGATCATAAATTTGTCGTCCGTTCAGGGAGGAATACCTGGGTTCTTCATGATTCCGATATCGATACGCTGGTTTCAAAACGAATACCTCCCCCGGAAGCCGACGGGATTGCCGGTAAGAATTTCTTTTTTAAAGCAGCAGGTGGTGTGTTGGCCGGAAGTTCGGACAATACCAAAGACACGCCGTTCTCTTTTGATGCCTCGGCGAATTTCAGACTGCTCCCGAATTTCTATACAGGTGCCGGGGCAGGGATTGATTTTCTTGAAGAGTCTTATATGCCTGTATTCCTGAACCTGGAATTCCATTTCCGCGAGTCACAGTTTACTCCTTTTATAGGCGTCCAGGGAGGCTACATGGTTCCTTTGGACAATGAGCTGGAGACAAACGAACTTTATTATCCTTATTATGGATACGGGTATGGATATGGATATTATAGCCAGCAAACGCTTGAAAACAAAGGTGGCATAATGGTCAACCCTCAATTCGGTTTTGTAGGTCACATCCATAAGAATCTGGGATGGACGGTCTCATTCGGATACCGGTATAACCGGGTGACATTTGATGGGGATGATCATTACGGGTTGGAGACCAACTATCATCGTTTTTCGGTCAAGGTAGGGATCATTTTCAACTAAACTGAGCAGGCGATGAAAACACATTTATATAAAAGTTTCGTGATTTTGATCATCCTGATGATGTCCGGCTGTGAGGACAAAATATATGAGACGTTCATGGCGAATTCACCGGTTTACATGTCGTATGAAGAACTGCGTTCAGGGATTAAAAGGGAGCCTTCGCGCGCCATTGAAAATCCCGGGAAAATTTATTTCAAGGATGACTACCTGTTCATCAATGAAATGATGGAAGGTGTGCATATTGTAGACGTACATGACCCGGCCGATCCGGACCCTGTTGCATTTATTGCTATTCCCGGAAACGTGGATATTGCCGTGAAGGGCGATGTGCTTTATGCCGACAGTTATGTGGATCTGGTAGCCATCGATGTCTCGGACCTGGACTATATTCAGGAGGTGGGCAGGAGTGAGGATATTTTCCCGTATGTCCTGCCGCCGTACGATACAGAACATCGGGTGGCGGAAGTCGATGAGGAGAAAGGTGTCGTGGTGGAATGGGAATTAAAGGAAGTCAGGCAGGAGCTAAAACGGGTTGACTATCCGGTCTATTATTATGATACATTTGCAGAAAAAGCATCTCTCGACCAGTTGAATTTTACTTCTTCATCCGGGGGAGTAGGAGGAGGGGGCGGGACTACATTTGGAGTCGGCGGTTCGATGGCCCGGTTCGGTTTATATGACAATTACCTGTATGTGGTTGACAGCAATAAGTTATATGTTTTTGATATTTCCGATATGGAAGATCCGGCTGATCTGGGATCCTATCAAATAGGCTGGAACATTGAGACCATGTTTATTTATAACGAGCACCTGTTTTTGGGGACAACAACCGGTATGTTGGTTTACAGCCTGGAGATCAAAACGAATCCAACCTATGTATGTCGGTATACACACATTACCAGTTGTGATCCTGTAGTGGTGCAGAACGACCTGGCTTACGTCACCTTACGGAGCGGCGGATTTTGCGGAAGTACGGTTAACCGGCTTGACGTGGTTGAGATGAAGGACAGCTATACGACGATGAACCCGATTGCCAGCTATCCGATGGCCAATCCGCATGGATTGGGGATTGATGATGATCTGCTTTTTATTTGCGATGGTGATGCCGGGCTGAAAGTCTACGATGCATCCGATCCGCTGAAGATCACTGATCACCGGATTGCCCGGTTCCCTGATATCAACGCCACGGATGTGATCCCGCTAAATGATTATCTGTTCATGATCGGCAGCGGAGGTTTCTATCTGTATGATTATTCCGATCTGCAAAATATTCACTTAATTTCGACCATCCCTGTTGCTGAAAGCGGGGAATAAAAAGATGCAAGCCAACCGGCTTGCATCTTTTTATTCTTACTCCTCTGCTTTTGTTTTACTTCCCGCTCCCAGGATCGCAGCAACTACTGCTCCGCTGATCGCTGCCATTATGATCATAATAATGACATCGACAATCAGGGCTGTGCAATTGTACAAATTACTGGTGCCATACATCAAAAGGTCAGTGCCGGCCCCTGTCAACAGGCCGATGATGGCCCCGGCTTTTGCTCCGGCAAGCCATGTCCGGAGACTGGTCCAGCAGCCGAAAACAACAGCCAGAAAGAAGCCCCAGCACAGATCGCCCAGTGCAAGTGCCCACATCAGCATAGGTTCTTTGGCAACACCTGTAGCCGTGCCCGCATTTTCAGCCATGAAGTTCATGAAAAGGATCCCATAGAAAAGCCATCCAAGGAGGAAGTAAATTACTGCTCCCGCAATTCCTGCAAGTAAAATTTTTTTAATCATCGTTTAAGTTTTTAAGAATTTAGTTTTTTCAATGTAAACAATTCTTAAAACAAATCAAAGGCAAAATGCTGAAAGACAAGGAAAGTTGTATCCTGAGGTGAGATGTGCCTGTATTTCGGTGTCTGTTTTTATTATGTAAGATAATTGTCGGCGAGGAGGAGAGGGCTGTTAAAAGAATACGGGTGACGGGCAAGGCTTTTTCAAGGGATCTTGTTCAGAGCACGCTCCATGTCCACCCGCTGATCAAAGATCCCTGCCCACAAATCGCCTTCCTTTTCAAGACGTTTGCGCATGTTTCGCAACGTAAACATTTGCGGGCTCTACCTTGATGGACAGGCGTTTAACCGCAGGATCGTCATCTGGCTTTTTGGGGACCGCCCAGCTCACCAACACATCTCCCACCTGGAGCCGGAAGTCATAATGTTCACGCCGGGCCCTGTGTTTTTGGATCACGAACCGGTTCTTTTCAGTCGGGCCGACCGTTTTTTCCCGCACCCTTGTCGGGCTCAAGCAGGTAGGGCTTTTTCAAAATCTTCGTCGGTTAAGGTCACATGATAGCCATCCAGTTTGAGGCCTTTCACGATATCGTTCCAGGGCACTTCTTTCCCATCCTCCTCACAAACCCTCAGGTATTTGACCGGGCACTGATCGCCCTTTCTAAGCATGTTCAGATCAACATCATGACGTTCGGCGCCGCTGAACTTATTTTAAGCCATTACGATTCAACTTCGCAGATGATCACTGTATAATTTTTTCCGTATTTTTTGGCGCATTTGGGACAGGTGGTATACCACATATACCATTTTTTTATCTTAAGATTTTTTGACTCCGCGAGAGCTTCAAAATCTTTGCACCACTTTCCCGTATCTTTGAAAGGACCTTCATACACCTTGCTGAAGAACTTTCCGCTCAGGGTGACGTTCGCGGCTCCCGTGATATCTTTATCAACAGCGAGGTAAAGATCCATGTTCCATTTCGAGGTATGGTCTGATAAACAGAGCCAGTCAGGAATGGCCGCACCGGATTCCTTTATCTTCCTGTCAAGTCTTTTCATCACTTGTCCAAAGTTCATTGGCATATAAAACAACGTGCAAACTTTGTCCTTGATGAATTTTTTGTTTTCCCAGGCAAAAATTTTATCGTCCCAGGGCGCCGGTTCAAAAGGAGGACAACATTCAAATTGAGGGTCAGGTTGTGAGTCCATAGGAAACTTCTTTGATTTTCATGTTTTTTTAAAGGTTACCTGGTTTTTTACCAGTTATTACAGGGCGTTTGAAGTCAGCCGTATAACAAACATAAGTTTGTTTACATCATGCTAATATAAAGAATTTATCTTTCAGTTTGCGGGGAGAGGCGGTTAAAATTTTTACCGTTAGGAAAACAGCGAGTCAATCCGTCCTTTAAACGGATGTAAATAATTCAATGATGTGACTTAAATGAGGATACTCCTTTACCAGGGTTTCTTTTTTTGCCATTTCAAAGTCCCGGAAATCAAAACCGGGGGCCACGGTGCAGCTTACCAGCGAATATCCGGAGGCGTTTTTAACCCGGGCGGCAAACCAACGGCCGGCGGGAACCACCACCTGCGGAACTTCTCCCCGTGCCAGGTTGTTACCTAATGTTTTTACGATCAGTTCCCCTTGCTCAATCATGAGAATTTCGAGAGGGTCTTTCTGATGGAAGTGCCAGATCTCGTCCGATTGAATACGGTGGAAATGCGATTTATTCTCATTTTCAAGCAGATAATAAATTGCGGTGCTGACATTTCTTGTTTTACCGTCAGAAGTGGTAAGTGTTTCGGCTGAGCGGTAGGTTTCTTTAAAAAAGCCTCCTTCAGGATGCGGAAGCAAATGTAGATGCCGGATAATTTCGTCCTTGTCCATAAGCAGGTTTATTGGGTTGAAGTGTCGTACACATGGTTCGTTTCAACAGTTCATTGGTTTTTTATCTGAGGTTTCTGAGGTGATGGTTTCAAATTAAAAAGCCGCTCCGTTTTTCGTTCTCCGGTCTCCGTTTTCCATTCTCCTTTCTATTTTGCCATTGCCAATGCCTTTTGTTCCGGATTCATTTTTTCAATGGCATATCTTAAAGCTGTTCGCGGCATCGCGGTCTTATTTTTCACAACATAGTTAAGCACGTCATCCTGATGTGCCTGACTGGCGGCTTTTAGCATCCAGCCGTAGCCCTTTTGTACCATGTCGTCCCTGTCCAATAACAGAATATCAGCGATTTCAAAGATGTCGTTCAGGAATTTGCCTTGCCTCGCCGGTATAATCAGTGAAACGGCGGCCGCTCTTTTCATCCATCGGTTTTTATTTTTTGCCCATTGTTTCAGGCGTAAGAGGTATTCCGGATACCTATCGATGAACGTACCCACAGTATGGTTACAAAGTGTATCGCATGAAGCCCAGTTGCTGACATAATCAGCTACCCACCTTTGAAAAATTTCAAAGTCGGCAGGTTCGTAAGTTTTGTGGATAAAATAAGACCAGTTGCAGGCAATAAAAGATTCCTCCATGTATCCGGAACGCCAGAGTTCATCACATAAACGGAAAATCTCAGCTTTGGGGTAATCTTTAACGGAGTTGAAATGTTGTTTGCTTATTTTCCCGACAGCAGCCGAACTAATACCATAAAGTTTAACTTCCTCCTTAAAAAAGCGCTGGCCGCTCAGCCTGGTCTTTTCATCTATGTTTGCCGCAAGTTCCCGGCGAAGGTCGTTTAATATCGTATCCATAAGGAAGGATTTGTTTTGTACCAAAGATAATGAACGTTTCGATTGAGCGAAGGCAAAGCCAAATTTATTTGAGCTTTGCTGAGCGTGAA
>CAZOYZ010000182.1:0-2790 GCA_964584045.1 uncultured Prolixibacteraceae bacterium
CTTGCAAGTATGGGAGCGGCGTACCGGATCATGGGTAACACGGTTAAAGCGCTTGAGATACTCCAGCGCGGACTGGAGCTGGCACAAAAAAACCGGTTGGGATTTTATATCCATCAAAATATTTATAACGAGATTTCCCGAACCTGCGAAAAGATGGGGAGGGTGGAGGAAGCCTTTGCCGCTTATAAATTACACAGGGCCTACCTGGACAGCCTTCGCGACGGAGAAAAGATCAGACAGGTGGCCGAGCTGGAAAAGAAGTTTGAATCAGAAAAAAGGGAAGAAGAGATCTTAAGGCTGAATACGGAGAAAGAAATTGCCCGCTTACAGATTGAACGGGAAAGAACGATACGGATCTTCATCATGGCTGCACTCTTGCTGACCTTCGGGATTACTGCGTATTTTTCTTATGGTTATTTCCGGAAGAAAAAGACCAACATGATCCTGAAACAGAAGAATGAACAGATTGAATGCCATCGAAATGAACTTGAGAAGGTGAATGCTGCGAAAAACAGGTTCTTTTCTATCCTGGCCCACGACCTAAAGAACCCGTTCCATACCATCCTTGGATATTCTTCGTTACTGAACGGTGATTATGACCGGTTCACGGAGGAGGAACGTAAAAAATATGCCGGTGATATCTATAAATCGGCCCATAATATTTTCAGGTTGTTACAAAATTTACTTGACTGGAGTCGTTCGCAGACGGGATCTTTGAGTTACAGGCCTGTAAAATTCGATGTTCACGATCTTACTGAATCAGTTTATGGATTATTAAAGCCAATGGCCAATCAGAAAGATATCGGGTTGATCAATCAGATTTCCCCGGAGACCTACCTTTTTGCGGATCTGATGATGATCGAGACGATCCTTCGGAATCTGGTGGCTAATGCCATCAAGTTTTCGTATCCGGGAGGCAAAGTCACGATCCGGGGTGTCCCGGACGGTGCCGGCCAATTAACGCTCTGCGTAAATGACAATGGACGGGGACTGTCGGAGGAAGAAATAAACCAGCTTTTTCTGATCGATTCAAGGATGAGAAGGAAAGGTACAAAAGGTGAAGAAGGATCCGGATTGGGACTTCCGCTTTGCTCCGAGTTTGTCAGGATCAATAAAGGAACTATCCGGGTCGAAAGCGAACCGGAAAAAGGGAGCTCGTTTTATGTCACCGTCCCTTCTGCACCTTTTGGAAGTGCATCATAGCCGACTGGTTACGAATTGGTATTTCGTCCGGGGGACCTGGCGGTTATAGCCGTCGGCATGAATCATTTCCACGTTTCCACCAGCGTTCCCTGAGCCAGCTTGTCAGCTTTTTCTTTACTGTCGAGCATTTTTACGAGCTCGAGCGAAAAGTTCAGGGCTGCACCAATACCTCTTCCTGTCACTATTTTACCATCCATGGCGGTCGGAGAGTAAGCGACTGTGGCCCCTGTGAGATCTTTTTCAAACCCGGGATAACATACAGCCTTTTTCCCTTCCAGCAGACCCAGATGTCCCAAAACCATCGGCGCGGCACATATGGCCCCAATTGGTTTACCTGCCTGGTCAAAATTCCTGATCTGTGACTTGAGCCCTTCATGCTTGTCCAGATTTTCGGCCCCTGGCAAACCTCCAGGCAATACCATCATATCAACAGTCTGATAATCAACTTCAGCGAAAAGTTTGTCCGCTTTAACAGGAATCTGTTGCGCTCCTTTTACTAAATAATCATCAGTTACTGAGACGACGATTACCTTTAAACCGGCTCTGCGTAAAATATCAATAATGGTGACCGCTTCTATTTCTTCAAATCCCGTCGCTAAATGAACTGCTATTGTCTTCATTTTACTAAATTTTAAAAGATGAATCGTCGCGTTTTGTTATTTCGTTGCAAGTTAAAAAAAAATGATTCGCAACGCGAACCATTTTTTCTTTCAGGACTAGTTTTCTTATAAAAATTCATCATTAACTTGCATAATCTTTCAGCGCCTTTTCAAGTTTTTTCCGGGTAAAGAAAATCCGGCTTTTTACAGTGCCCAGCGGCAGGCTCAAATATTCGGCGATTTCTTTGTATTTGTACCCGTCCAAAAACATGGTGAAGGGTACCTTATATTCGTCTTCCAGCGCGTGAATATTCTTTAATATTTCTTTTGAGCTGAAGAACGAGTCAGGAGAAGGGTAAATTTTGTCCTTGGAAAACTTCAGGTGAAAATCGTTATTCGATCCGTCAAAGGTGTTTTTGGCTTTCACATTTCTCCTGTAGTTGTTAATAAAGGTATTCTTCATGATGGTATAAATCCAGGCCTTGAAATTGGTGTTTTGCGTGAATTTATCCCTGTAAGTCAATGCTTTAAGAAATGTCTCCTGAAGAAGGTCCTGTGCTTTTTCCTGATCGGATGTCAAACTTAATGCATAATACAAAAGTTTATCCTGTAATCCCAGTAGTGCGTTGTTAAATTGAATTTGTGTCATGGCTAAGCGAATTTTTCATTATTGTTTAGAACAAATATAAATAGGGATGGCGGATTAAAAAAGAATTCAAGGTCTTTTATTATTAGATTTTATTTATTCCTGATAAATAAAATTGATATCGTCCCTTTTTGCCGTATTTTCAGGGGGTTTTTAAGATGCATATGTTTCCTTGGTTTTTTGTTAATCTTAAAAGGAAACGGAATTGCTTTCTTTTTTCTCCCCTCGGTTGCCGCGTCTCATTTTTGTTCAGGTTTTAGGGAGGGTTCCTTTGTCGCTGTTTCACTCACCGTGCCTTTCATGATATACGATTGATCAATACGTTTTATTGTGCGATCGATA
>CAZOYZ010000182.1:2890-9263 GCA_964584045.1 uncultured Prolixibacteraceae bacterium
TTGGAATGAAGTATGACCTGGATGAAATTGAGGTCAGTGCCCGGCGAGCGCCTGTAAGTTATTCGCAGGTGGCACGGATGGTAACCGTGATTGAGCGCGAACAAATTGAGGCGGCGCCTGCCGCAAGTATTCAGGATCTCCTGGAGTATGTTTTGGGTGTTGACATACGACAGCGAGGAACTTACGGAATTCAGGCTGATGTCTCCGTTCGCGGAGGCTCTTTCGATCAGACCCTTATTCTTCTTAACGGAATTAATCTTTCCGACCCGCAAACCGGCCATCATAGTCTCAATCTGCCGGTCAGTTTAAAAAGCATCAAACGTATCGAAGTATTGCAGGGGCCTGCTGCCCGGGTTTACGGACCGAATGCATTTTCCGGTGCCATCAATCTGATCACGGATACCGGAGAGAAGGAGTCGCTCGATCTGGATGTGGCGCTCGGAGAACACAAGTTGACAGATTTGACTGTTGCTGTAAATCCGCGAACGGGCGTTCTAAAAAATTACCTGGCTGTTAACAGGGCTTCCTCTGATGGTTATATCGAAAACACCGATTTCAATACCTGTCACCTTTTTTATCAGGGACAGGTAAAAACAACGCCTGGTTTATTCGATGTGCAGCTTGGATATTCGCAAAAGGCATTTGGTGCCAACAGCTTCTATACTCCTGAATATCCCGATCAGTTTGAAAAAACAAAAACCACTTTTGCTTCACTCAGGATGCAAACCGGCGGGAAGATCCATTTTACGCCTGCCTTGTACTGGCGCCGGCATCAGGATCGTTTTGAACTCTTTAGGGATGAGGCTCCCGAATGGTATACCGGGCATAATTATCATCTTACCGATGTGATGGGTATTAACCTGAACAGCTGGTTTAGCAGTTCATGGGGAAAAACAGCTTTTGGGGCCGAGTTCAGGTCGGAAAATATCTGGAGCAACAAGCTGGGCGAAGATATGGACGAAGAGATCGAGGTACCTGGTGAACGGGGAATTTTTTTCACCAAATCACATTCGCGCACAACAGTATCCTATTTTGCAGAGCACACGGTTTTTCTGAACCGGTTTACAGCCTCTGCGGGGGCTATGGTGAACTGGATCTCTGATCTTCATCTGGACTGGCATGTCTATCCCGGGATCGATCTGGGATATCAGATCAGTCGAAGGTGCAAGGCATTTGTTTCAGTGAACAGGTCATTACGCATGCCTACCTTTACCGATTTGTATTACAACGATCCCACACACAAAGGGGATCCGGATCTGAAACCTGAAAAATCGACGACCATTGAAGGAGGATTCAGGTATGTCAACACTTTTTTAAAAGGTCAAATCGATTGTTACCGCCGGGTTGGAAAGAATCAAATCGACTGGGTAAGAAAAAGTGAAGATTACCTTTGGGAAACACGTAATCTGACAAAAATTACAGCCGATGGCATTGAAGCCACGCTGACCCTGGATCCGGATGGTGTATTTGGAAGAAAAACGTTTCTGCACCGGATCGAAACCAGCTATGCTTTTAACTATCTGGACAAGGGTGAAAGTCATTTTCTTTCTAATTATACACTTGACCATTTGAAACATAAACTGGTGATCAGCGTGGATCATTCGATCAGGAAAAGAATTCATGCCTCCTGGATGTTCCGTTTTCAGGACCGGCAGGGAAGTTACGCACGTTTTGAGAATACGGAATATGTGGGTGAACAGTCGTATATGCCTTTTTGGCTGGCTGACGTAAAAGTTTATTACCAGTCGGAGAGGTTTCGGGTTTATCTTAACGCTTCCAATATATTTGATCAATCGTATGTTGATCTGGGAAATATAAAACAACCTGGGAGGTGGTTAAGTGCGGGATTGAAATACACACTGCAATTTAATGAATAAAATCAGGGCTCCCGGCAACGGGAGCCTTTTTTATGCATCGGGAAAATATTATCTTCGTCCCCGTTAAATTAATTTTTTTCGGATGAAGGGTATTTTAGCTATATCAGGACAGCCGGGGTTGTCGAAGTTGATCGCTGAAGCAAAGAATTGTATTATTGTGGAATCCCTGCTCACGGGGAAAAGGATGCCGGTTTACTCCACTTCAAAAGTCAGTTCACTGGCCGATATTGCGATCTTTACAGAAACCGGCGAAGTGACTTTAAAGGAGGTTTTAAAAAAGATATTTGAGAAAGAGGAAGGGAAAGAATTGGCTGTGAACGATTCGGGTGCTGACCTGAAAGCCTATTTTGAACAAATTCTTCCTGACTATGACAGGAGCCGGGTGTACACATCCGATATAAAGAAAGTCGTTTTGTGGTATAACCTGCTTTTGAAAAAGGAGTTGCTGAATTTTGACGAAGAGGAACAGAAATCGGTCCAGGATACGAAAGAATAATTTCGGTACATCGAAATTCCTTAAAATAACTTCATTTGTAATCCCGGAAGTTCCTGGCGATCACGTTGTTCCATAATGATCTCCAGGAGCCTCACGGTAGCCAGTGCATCGCCCGCAGCCCGATGCCGGCCCTCGATCCGGATTTGAAGATCCCTGCAAATATTTCCCAGGGAATAGGAAGTATGACCTGGCAGGTATTTCCTTCCCAGGCGGACGGTACACAGCGTTTTTCTTTTAAAATCATATCCCAGGCTCTTAAATTCCTGCTTTACAAAGCTATAGTCAAACAATACATTGTGGGCAACGAAGATATTTCCGGCTGTTAATTCGACGATGGTCCTGGCGATTTCATAGAACTTTGGCGCATCTTCTACCATCCTGTCGTCAATACCCGTTAAACGGGTAATATAATCCGGGATATGACACTCAGGATTGACCAGACTGGCAAAAGAACCGGTAATCCTGTGCCCGTTATGGACATAAATGGCGATCTCGGTGATCTTTCCCTGACGGAAGCTCTGTCCTGTGGTTTCTATGTCTACGATACTATACACGTTTCAGAGGTTGAAATCAGTGGTTGATTTTGAGGGTCAAAAAAAAGACAACTATTTGTAAAAAGCAATAGTTTAGGTGATGAAAATGGCGAATGTTTTCCATAATGGCCGACGTCATGGGCGTTTAAAAGGTAGCTGCTGCTCCTTGTTACGTGAAGATTATTGGTACATCTTACCTCGTTAATCCGAATCTTTAACCGTAATTCGTCCGAATCTATTATCTTTGGCCGTTTTAAAAAAGGATTAAAATGTTGATTGAACAAACGATCAAAGAAAATATTGCAAAGGCAGTATCGGAACTATATTCTGCTGAAATTCAACCAGACACGGTTCAGATACAGGCGACAAGAAAAGATGTGGAAGGTGATCTGACTGTTGTTGTATTTCCTTTTTTACGGTACTCCGGAAAATCTCCGGAGCAAACTGCCCGGGAAATGGGCGCTTTTCTGGCAAAAAATGTCGAGGATATCTCTTCGTACGATGTGGTGAAAGGTTTTTTAAATCTGACCATTTCGCAAAAATACTGGTTAAAACAATTGATCGGGGCTTCGCGTAATGAAAGATATGGCTGTATACCGGCAGGAGAGAAATCGCCTCTGATCATGATCGAATATTCGTCACCAAATACCAATAAACCCTTGCACCTGGGTCATATCCGGAATAATCTGCTGGGTTTTTCCCTTGCGGAGGTGATGAAAGCAAACGGGAACCGGGTGGTAAAGACCAATATCGTCAACGACCGTGGAATCCATATTTGTAAATCCATGTATGCCTGGCTGAAATGGGGAGAAGGACAAACTCCGGAGACTGCCGGCATCAAGGGTGATCATTTTGTTGGTGATTTTTATGTTTTGTTCGACAAGCACTATAAGGAAGAGATTAACGAACTTACAGAGAGGGGATTGACGAAGGAAGAAGCAGAACAACAGGCTCCCTCGATGATTGCGGCGAGGGATCTTCTCCGCCGGTGGGAAGCGAAGGATCCCGGGACAATCGCTTTATGGCAAAGAATGAACCAGTGGGTTTACGAGGGTTTTAATGTGACCTATCAGGAACTTGGCGTGGATTTCGATAAAATATACTATGAGTCAGAGACCTACCTGGCAGGGAAGGAGGAAGTGCTGAGAGGGCTGCGGGAAGGTATCTTCTATCAAAAGGAAGATGGCTCGGTATGGGCAGATTTGTCGGACGAAGGCCTTGACCAGAAACTACTCCTTCGGAATGACGGAACTTCCGTTTATATGACTCAGGATATTGGTACGGCAAAACTCCGTTTCGATGATTTTCCGATCGACAAGATGATTTACGTGGTGGGCAATGAGCAGAACTATCATTTTCAGGTGCTGTCGGGTGTGCTTGGCAAGCTCGGATTTGAATGGGGAAGAGGATTGCATCACTTTTCATACGGAATGGTAGAATTGCCAAACGGCAAAATGAAGTCGCGCGAAGGCACGGTGGTCGACGCCGACGATCTGATTGCCGAAATGATCGAGGTTGCCCGTAAAACTTCCGAAGAACTTGGGAAATTGGAGGGATATACGGAAGAAGCAGCCCGGGAGACTTATAAGACCATTGCTCTTGGAGCCTTAAAATATTTCATTCTGAAAGTGGATCCGAGGAAAAGCATGTTGTTTAATCCCGAAGAATCAATTGATTTTAACGGGAATACCGGCCCGTTTATTCAGTATACCTACGCACGGATCCGTTCTGTGCTCCGTAAGGCGGAGGAAAGAGGGATCGTCCCTGAGCTGTCGGCCGATCAGTCTTTGGCACTGACGGAAAAAGAGCAGGAACTGATCAAGACCATCACGTTATTTCCGTCCACGGTAAAAGAGGCCGGCGAAACTTACAGTCCGGCTTTCATCGCAAATTACGTGTACTATCTGGTGAAAGAGTATAATCAGTTCTATCACGATCATTCCATTCTCGCCGAGGCGGACGGGAATGTCAGGAGTTTCCGGCTGATCATGTCCGGGACGGTTGCACAAATTATCCGGACAGGGATGGGGCTTCTGGGAATTCAAGTTCCGGAAAGGATGTGAAGCAGCAGCCGGCTGGCGGCAGTCAGCAGCTTTTTTTGAATATCTTGATACTAAATAAAAGCGGTTATGTTTGAGAATCTTAATGAGAAATTAGAACGTTCGTTCAAACTATTGAAGGGGCAGGGACGGATCACTGAAATCAATGTTGCTGAAACATTAAAGGAGGTCAGGCGGGCGCTGCTCGACGCGGACGTGAATTATAAAATAGCGAAATCATTTACGGAGGCGGTCAAGGACAAGGCTTTAGGTCAGAATGTGCTGACATCGGTGAAACCTGGCGAAATGATGGTGAAGATCGTCCATGATGAACTGGCTGCCCTGATGGGCGGGAAGTCGGTCGAGATCAATCTGCAGGGCAATCCGTCTGTGATCCTGATCGCAGGGCTTCAGGGGTCAGGAAAAACAACTTTTTCCGGGAAGTTGGCCCGCCATCTGAAAACTAAAAAGGGAAAAAATCCGTTGCTGGTCGCAGGCGACGTTTACCGTCCTGCTGCCATTGATCAGCTAAAAGTGCTTGGTAGTCAGATCGATGTACCCGTTTATACAGAGGAAGGCAACAGAGAGCCTGTTAAAATAGCAAAGGCAGCTATTCAGTTTGCCAAAGCGAATGGTCATAATCTGGTTATTGTTGACACGGCCGGCCGGCTTGCGATCGATGAAGAAATGATGAACGAGATCACGGCCATTAAGAGCGCTGTTTCACCTCAGGAAATTCTTTTCGTCGTAGACTCCATGACCGGGCAGGATGCGGTCAATACAGCCAGAGAATTTAATGACAGGCTTGATTTTGACGGGGTTGTTCTGACGAAACTGGATGGAGATACCCGAGGTGGTGCCGCCTTGTCGATCCGTTCCGTGGTGAATAAGCCGATTAAATTTGTCAGCACGGGTGAGAAAATGGAGGCACTCGATGTTTTTCATCCGGAACGAATGGCCGACCGGATCCTGGGAATGGGCGATATTGTTTCGCTGGTGGAAAAAGCCCAGGAACAGTTTGATGTGGAGGAGGCCCGGAAACTGCAATCGAAGCTTGCCAAAAATCAGTTCGGGTTTAGTGATTTCCTGAACCAGATCCATCAGATTAAAAAAATGGGTAACCTGAAGGATTTGGCAGCAATGATCCCCGGCATGGGAAAGGCATTAAAAGACATTGACATTGATGATGATGCCTTTAAGCATATTGAAGCGATCATTTATTCCATGACGCCCGCAGAGCGGGAAAATCCGGCCCTTTTAAACGGGACCCGCAGGAAGCGTATTGCCGATGGGTCAGGGACGCATATTCAGGAGGTGAACAGACTCATTAAGCAATTTGATGAAACCCGTAAAATGATGCGAATGGTTTCGCAGGGGAAGAATCTGAACAGGATGATGGGAAATATGCCGGGAAGAAGATAGTAATGA
>CAZOYZ010000183.1:0-2226 GCA_964584045.1 uncultured Prolixibacteraceae bacterium
CCCGACGGCACCGGTGCCCGTAATGAGCTGACGTTCCTGATTCTCGATGTCTATGGCGAACTGGGACATCTTAATCCCAAAATTCAGTTACGCTACCATGCGGGCCTTTCGGATGCGCTTATCGAAAAAGTTTCCGGGCTGATCCGGGAAGGACAGAGCAGTATCGTGATCATCAACGATGAGGCGGTGTACAGAGGCTATGAAAAGATCGGGATTCCCCGGCGTATCTCCGAAGGGTATGTGCCCATCGGATGTTATGAGCCGGTACTGATGGGGAAAGAGGATGCGATGATTTGCAATGCTTTTGTCAATCTGGCAAAAGCCGTCGAGTTTGCCGTAAACGGTGGCAGGGACCTCCTGACCGGAGAGCTGTTCGGTATTGAAACCCCGAAAGACTTCAGGACTTTTGAGGATTTTTACAAGGCTTTCCATGCGCATCTGGATGGACTGATTGAGTTCTTTATTGACAACATCGACAAGCAGACAAGACTCAGTATGCAAATTAACCCTTCGCCGGTGCTTTCAGCGACGATACAGTCGTGCATGGAAAGGGGAAAGGACTATTTCTCAGGTGGCATGCAGTACAGCAACACGACGATCAAATGTTACGCGCTCGCGACAACGGTCGATTCTATACTGGCCGTAAAGAAGCTGGTTTTTGATGAAAAGTTGTTGACGTTCAGTGAATTGAGAAAAGCACTTCAGAACGACTGGAAAGGTTATGAGAAAATCCGCCTGATAAGCAGGCATGACAGGAATAAATACGGCAACAATTTGGAGGGGCCTGACGCGTTGATGTGTGCGATCATTAACCACCTGGCGGGGATGATCGTTGGCAGGAAAAATGCCAGGGGTGGGGTGTACCGGCTGGGATGCGATTCCATTCATATCTGTACGATCCAGGGTAAGAAGACGGGTGCAACACCCGACGGGCGGAATGCGCACGAGCCTGTATCAAAGAATCTCTGCGCGGTGAGCGGTATGGAACGCAACGGTGTGACCGCGTTCATGCAAAGCATCCTGAAACTGGATCATGATTCTCTCCTCGGAAGTGAACCGCTTGATTATCTCATCCATCCCTCTGCGGTACAGGGTACAGCAGGGCTAAAAGCCATGAATGCGATGTTCAGGACGTATTTCGCGGCGGGAGGCATCGCGCTGCAGGGTAATATCCTTAACGCGGAACGTCTTCTGGAAGCGCAGAAGAACCCTCAGAAATACCAGGACCTGCAGGTGAGGCTTTGCGGCTGGAACGCGTACTTCATCGATTTGACGGCTGTGCAGCAGAACGAGTTCATCATACAAACGCAAGGCATGCGAAAGGCGTTATGACAAAGGGAAGGATTGTGGGGATAAAGCGATTCGAGATCCACGACGGCGATGGCATCAGGACCACCCTTTTCCTGAAAGGTTGTCCCCTTAAATGCACGTGGTGCCATAATCCCGAAGCGATTTCTTCCAAACCCCAGATTGCCTGGCTGAGGGAAAAATGCATCGGATGCGGCGAATGTGTTTCCGTCTGCAGCGCCCACCGGTTTTCAGAAGGAGAACATGTCTACGAGAGAGCGCATTGTGTGTGTTGCGGTAAATGTGCCGATGTTTGTCTTGGAGAGGCTTTGACCTTTTATGGGAGAGCGTTAAGCCCGGAAGAGGCTTTGACGTTGCTGACCGAGGATGAAATTTTTTACCATAGCAGCGGTGGGGGGGTGACGCTTTCGGGCGGGGAACCCTTGCAGCAGGCCGATTTCTGCCGGGAATTGCTGAGACTCCTGAAAAGAAAAGGAATACACACCGCTGTGGATACCTGCGGCTTTGCAGGGAAAGGTGAAGTGGACAAGATCATTGACGATACCGATGTTTTTCTGTATGACATGAAGTTTTATGACGAAAAAAAACATATTCAATACACGGGGTGCACGAATAAGCCGATCATTGAAAACCTGAAATACATTGACGGAAAGGGAAAACCGGTGGAAATCAGGATCCCGCTGATCCCTGCGGTCAATGATGACCAGATCGCACCGATCGGGCGGTTTCTTGCTGTGTTGAACCATATCAGTAAGGTGAAGCTGCTTCCTTACTATACGTTCTCGTCTTTTAAATATGAGGCTCTTGAGATGGAAAATACCTTGCCTGTGGCAGAGACTCCCGGCGATCAGCAACTTTCCGAGGCAGCAGGGATCCTCAAATCGTTCGGGCTCGATGTGGTAAGCGGGAGAGAATAAC
>CAZOYZ010000183.1:2326-6054 GCA_964584045.1 uncultured Prolixibacteraceae bacterium
ATCCATAAAATTGAAAAATGAAGAAGTTGCTGTTTTCTTTTGTATGTCTTTTTTTCATTCTCGATCATGTGACCGCGCAGGAAGACGCGTCATACAGAACCTTTCAGGAAGGATTCCAAAATCCGCCGCCGGCTTCTTATCCGAATGTAACCTACTGGCTTTTGGGAGGATACGTAGATACACTCCGGTTGAAAGAGGAGTTAGTATCTTTTAAGAAGGCGGGGATATCCGGTTTTACTATTTTTGAGATTGGCTCGCGGGATACGGTTCATGTCAAGGCGGGGCCTGCTTATCTGAGTGATGAATCGCTGAAGATTTTAAAATGTGCCGTCCGCGAAGCCGGAAAACTGGGACTGGAGGTGGGCGTGAATACCGCCAGCAGCTGGAATGCGGGAGGAAGCTGGATCCCCCCGGAATATGCATCCAAATCGATCTTTTTTTCAAAGACACAGACCGATGGCGGAAAAGAACTGAAAATGAAGTTGCCTTTCCCTGCTGTTTCAAAGAAAGATGCGTGGGGAAAACAGCGCCGTATTCAGTACAGGAGCGACGGTAAACCGGTTTTTTATAAAGAAATCGCTGTTCTGGCTGTCCCTGCCGGCGTGAAATCTGCAGGTCTTGACACCAGTATGGTCATCAATGTTTCGCCGTTTTTCGACCCCGCAACAGAGATGCTGCACTGGAAGGCTCCGGCAGGGAACTGGGATATCCTGCGGTATGTATGTTCAAATTCGGGAGAGAACCTGGTCTTGCCGACCAAATATTCTGCCGGGCCCATCATGGACCATTATGATGCGGAGGCCACCGAATTTCACTTTAAGTACATTATCAGCAAGCTGGAAGCAACAATGGGTGACATAAGAAAAACGGCGCTTAAAAGCCTGTATATGGCCAGTTATGAAGCGAAAGCGCTTACCTGGACGACAACCTTGCCGGAAGTATTTAAACAGATCAATGGTTATCCGGTCGAAAAATTCCTGCCCGCCCTGTTTCCCGATAATCCCTTCACTCCTGAGCTTACCGCGCATTTTAAGGCTGATTTTCAAAAAACCATATCCGAGCTGATGATCAACAACTTTTATAAAAAGTCCAGGGAGATATGTCATCAGCACGGATTGAAAAATAATTGTGAAGCAGGAGGACCTGGTCTCCCGTTGCACAATGTGCCCGTTGAACCTTTAAAAGCATTGGGCGCGCTGGATATTCCACGGGGTGAGTTCTGGATTAACCACAGCAGGTTTAATGAAAAAGGGATCGATATTTCGAGGGTTGTCAAAGAAGTTTCATCGGCCTCGCATAGTTATAACCAGGGCCTTGTTGAGATGGAAGCTTTTACGACCTTTCAGCATTGGCAGGAGGGGCCTTTTGAGATGAAGCCGTTGGGAGACAGGGCATTTTGTGAAGGAATGAATAAAGTGGTTATCCACGGCTCCGCGCATAACCCTGCCGGAACAGGCTTCCCGGGCATTGCCTATCATGCAGGGACACATTTTAATGACAAGCGGGTTTGGTGGCCTAAAATAAGACCCTTCAACGACTATCTGGCAAGGGTCTCTTTTATTTTACAGAAGGCTGATTTTGTGGCAGACGTACTTTATTACTACGGGGATACGATTCCCAACTACGGGGGCCATAAAAACAGCCGTTTTACCGCCGGCCCGGGGTATGACTACGAGATCGTGAATACGGAGATCCTGAAAACGGTCCTTGTAAAGGACGGAAAACTTGTAATCCCGTCGACAGGTGCAACGTTTCGTGTTTTGGCTTTAACGGATGAAAAAGAAATTGATCCTGACGTGTTCATCAAGCTTGATGAGTTGGCCAGGCAGGGAGCTGTAATTATTGGGGAAAAGCCAGTCAGGGCAGCGGTGCGCAAAGTTAGGCCCGGAATGCCCGACATGGAAAAAATGCTTGACCGCGTATGGACAGATTATCAGAAAGGAGGACTGCAAAAAAGGGAAACAAAGGTTTATTCGGGCGTCACGCCGTCGTCCATACTAGGGGATCTGAATCTTGTTCCTGATTTTAGCTATCCCGGCGAAGCGTTGTATTTGCTCGACTACGTCCATTATGCAAAAGATGATCTGGATTTCTATTTTATCAGGAACACGACAGACGGGTGGATTTCCAGATCCGTACGTTTTCGTCAGCAAGACAAGATCCCTGAGCTGTGGGACCCGGTTTCCGGGAAGATCGTTCCGGTTGTCATTTATGACCAGGATCAGACAGGGATCACCCTTCCGGTCACCCTTGCTCCATACGGCAGTACGTTTATCCTGTTTAAACGTGGTCATCCCGATGCCTGGTTTACCCGTGCACAAAATGGCGGGCAGCATCCTCCGTTACTTACTTTCACGGCAGAGGGAATTTGTTTTTTGGAGGATGGCGTGATTGAACTGTCTGGTCCGGGCAAGACAGAAGCCGTTCATCACAACATGGTCAAAGAGCAAATCCTGGAAGGTGCCTGGGAAGTTTTTTTCCCAAAGGGATGGGGGGCGCCGGAACGGGCAATCTTTCCAAAATTAACGTCGTGGACAGATTCTGAAAATAAAGGTATCAGGTATTTCTCCGGCATTGCCCGTTATGAAAAATCGTTTGTGTATGACATCCATTCCAATTCGCTGGAAAATCCAAAAATTTATCTTGATCTGGGTGATCTTTCCAATGTGGGTGAAGCGTGGCTGAACGATCAGCCCCTTGGAATCACATGGACCAAACCATACCGGTTTGATGTATCGAACGTGATCAAACCCGGTCCCAACAAGCTGGTGATTGAAATTGCCAATACCTGGTCAAACCGGATTGTCGGGGATGCTCAAACCGGAGAGAAATATACCAATACGAATATTACTTCCACGGTCGTTAAGAACGGATTTTTTATTGATGCACCCTGGGCTGAAGTGCCTTTGATCGGATCGGGCTTATTTGGACCGGTCAGGCTGATCACGGTGAATCCAATCCGGAGGATGAACTCTCCCCGTGAAAACGATCCGGCAGGTTTTTTCCCGGGTCAGGAAAAACGAACACAATCGGGGAATGCCCGGTTCTCCACAGCTTTTAAGCCAGACAGACCATGAAATCCAAAAAGCTGATCACGGTCTTCTTTCTTCTGCTTTTCTGCATTGGTGCGGTGAACGGAACAGCACAGACAGTGCCGCCGGGCAAGTCAGCGCAGAAATCTGTTGTCTTCAGCAGGAAGATCAAAAAGACGCTGAGCATAAAATACCTGGCATATGTCCCGACAGGGTATGAGACCAGTGATGAAAGCTATCCGTTGATCCTTTTTCTTCACAGCAGTGAGGAAAAAGGAGATGATCTGAACCTGGTAAGGAAATGCGGATTGCCGAACATCCTTGAAAAGTACGATGACTTTCCTTTTGTGGTGATTTCACCGCAATGTCCTGAAAGTGAAATACTGGGGTGGAATACGGAAAACCTGATCCGCCTTTTGGATGAGATTGTGCTAAAATACAGGATCGATGAACGTAGAGTTTATCTGACGGGTATGAGCATGGGAGGCCGGGGAGTGTGGTCGCTTGCGATAGAACACCCGGAGCGGTTTGCTGCCATTGCCCCGGTTTGCGGATATGGCTTGCCTTTTCAGACAGGTCGTCTGAAAGGAATGCCCGTCTGGATATTTCACGGGGCAAAAGACCAGGTTGTCCCGGTTCAGAATTCTTATGATATGGCTGACGCATTAAGGCGAAAGGGCGCCGAAGTCAACCATA
>CAZOYZ010000183.1:6154-9261 GCA_964584045.1 uncultured Prolixibacteraceae bacterium
CCGAAGGCAGTAAAGCTCTCCCACGGGAAACTGGATCCCAAAACATTTCTGTATCCCGGTGAAGAGCATCGCGGAGTGCCTCTTTTCTTCTTTAACGATGATATTGATCCCGGGGAAGCTGCCCGGCAGGTACAGGCGATGCACCAGGCGGGATGGGGGAAAGTGATGCCGCGCAGGTATGAGGGGTTGATGGCCCCGGCTTACGGGGAAGCCTGGAACAAGGCGGTCCATGAGGTGATCAAGGTGTGCCGGGAACTGGGGATGAAGGTTTTTTTGCAGGAGGCCGATAAAAATGCGTGGTATTCTGCCACCCCGACAGCGATACCGGGGATGAAGGACGAATACCGGAACAAATTTCTGATCAAAAGAAACGCGGAAGAAAAACCTGATGATCATGAGATACTCATTCTTCATCAGGGAAAGTATAGCTATTACCAGCATACCGCCTACCCGAAAAAAGGTTGGGAAAATTCCTTCTGTTACCTGGATTTACTGGATAAGGAAGTAATCGATTCGTATTTATCCGCGCTGTTTTCATTTCTTGATAAAGAATTTGGTGATGAGTTTGGGAAAACGATTGAAGCGATTTGGGTCGCCGAACCGCATATCATGATGGGGAACCCGTCAAGCCATGACTGCCTGCCGTGGACCCCGAAACTGGATGCGATCTTTCAGTCGGAATGGGGATATCCTTTAATTGACAACATCCCCAGGCTTTTTGAGGATATTGATGATTTTCAAAAGGTGCGTTACCATTACTGGCGGACGCTGAGCGATCTGGTCCTTCATTCGTATTCCGAAACCATGCAGAAATGGTGCCGGAAGTATCATTTAAAATTTACCGGTCACCTGATGGGTGAAGACTCGTTTGTGAGCCAGCTTCAGTATTCGGTGAACGTGATGCCCCATTTTGAATACATGGATATACCGGGGATCGACCATTTGACCATGGATACGTACTGGCCCACCAGCGATCCGTTTATTTTTACCCCCAGGATGGCATCGAGTGTGGCCAACCAGATGGGGAAAAAAGAAGTGCTGGCCGAGATGTACGGATGCTCCGATTCAGGAAATTCCTTTGAAGACCGGAAGAGGGTTTTCCAGTGGCTGGCCGTTTTGGGCATTAATTACAGGAATTACCACGGGGCGTTTTACAGCCTGCGGGGAATGCGAAAGCGCAAATACCCGGTGAACCTGAATTACCAGCAGCCCTACTGGGGTAAAAACAAATTCATCGCGGACTATTCCGCACGGCTTTCCTGGCTTTTAACGCAGGGGATTTACAAGGCAGATGTGCTGGTTTTGAACTCAATTGAGTCCTACTATCCGGAAGGTAAAATAGAAAGGAAATTATCAAAAACGATCGTTCCCCTTCAGAGGGATCTGATCGAATTGAGCCATAACCTGTTAAAGATTCACCGGGGATTTGACTACGGGGATGAGACCATCCTTTCAAAATATGGAACGATCAAAGACGGCGCGGTTGCGGTGAAGGAAATGTCGTACAAGGTAGTGATTGTACCTTCAGTGAGGACACTGCGAAAAACGACGATGGAACTGCTCAACAAATTTCTCGATGCAGGGGGAGCGGTTATTTCTGCGGGGGACCTGCCTGATACCATCGAAGGGGAACCAAATGCAGCCTTGAATGCCTTTAACAGGAGACTGGTGAAAATTGAAAACAACCTGAAAGCTTTACAGTCAGGATTGGATAAACTTCTGCCACCGGATATTCTGGCAGAAGGTCAGTTGTCGGACATGATTTGGGTACACGGGCGGATATTGGATAACGGGCAACTGTATTATCTGACCAATACCAGCCGGGAACAAACGATCGGGGCAAAAATCCGGATCCGGGGGACAGGCAGACTTGAAAACTGGAACCTGGAAAACGGGAAGACTGAGACCATCTCTCAAATCACAAAAGGAGATTATATCACTACCGATTACAGGTTTGCACCGGGCGGTTCACTGGTTCTTTTCCACAACAGCGCAGAACCGCAAAAGACAGTTGTTTCGAAACCGGAAGAAATCATGGCCAAAATTCCGGTGAATAACTTTGCGGTCACCCGGAAAGATCCTAATTCACTGACCCTGGACTTCTGCCGTTACCATAACGGCGACGGCAACTGGAGCGACCTGCTCCCGGTACAGGGAGTGCAGGATATGCTGACCAAAGAGAACTACAACGGGACCATCAACCTGCAATTTGAATTCGTCTCGGAAATAAAGCCGGGCCAGTGCGCTTTGGTGATCGAAGAAGCCGAAAAATTTGAAGTCAGGGTGAACGATCAGGAAGTCAATTATACCAACCTTCCGTATTACCGGGATCAATTCTTCCATCCGATTGCTATTACTTCTTTCGTAAAAGAAGGGAACAATACGATCGTGTTGTCATGTCATTTTGAAGCGGCCGATAAAAATAAGATCGACAACAATAACCTTCATCAGTTCTACGGCACCGAACTGGAACAAATCTATCTGACCGGGGATTTCGCGGTAAGGGGAGAAAAGATCGGGGAAGATTATTTTGAATGCAGGAGGGAACGGTACAAACCTTCCTTCGTGCTGACAAAAGAAACTGGAAAAACAAGCGGCAATTTGTTAACCGATGGATACTGTTTCTTTAACGGGACGATCGGGCTTAGCGCTGACGTGGTTATCCCGGAAACGGATGGCAACCGGAAATATTACCTTGAAATGGAAGAACTGGAAACCGTGGTGGCGGAGATCCGGGTTAATGGGAGCGTGGCAGGGGATATAGGCTGGAAACCATACCGTGTTGAGATCACCGGCTATGTCACGCCGGGAAACAACCGCATTGAGATTCTCCTGACCAATTCGTTGCGCAACCTTTTAGGGGAGCTTCATTACGTGCCGTTAAAGGATGCCCCGGGTGGACAGTGGAGCCAAAAGGCGTCCCCTTCGCTAGGCGACGGATCAAAATGGTACCTAAACAGGATCAACAACAAACTATGGAGCGATGATTATTTCTTCCGGTCATTTGGAGTGGAAAATGTTTTCGTTTCAGTGAGTCGTATCGGATAAAATGTGAAAGCGATGCAAAAGAAAGAACATAATGACAGAAGAAATTTTCTAAAGAAGGC
>CAZOYZ010000184.1:0-6132 GCA_964584045.1 uncultured Prolixibacteraceae bacterium
ACCGGTGAGTTGGATTTACTGGATTTGGATAACCTTTAATATTGGTAAACATGAGAAGAATAAGCTGTTTTCTGTTGATCGTTTCGGTACTCTGTTTACAGTCATGTTTAAAAGAAGAAGAGGATGTATTTGACCAGTCAGGCGCCGAAAGAATGGCTGACGCCCTGAATAAGTATGAAACCATACTGGCTGAGGCTCCGAACGGCTGGCTGATGGAATATTACCCTGAACCGGACCAGGCCATTGGCGGGTATACGTTTTTGTGTGCATTTAATTCTTCCGGTGTCGTAGCCGTCGCTTCGGAAATTGCAACCCAAAACTACCAGCCGGGCGAACCGGCCTTCTCCATGTACAAGTTAACAGCCGACCAGGGGCCTGTGCTAAGCTTTGACACGTACAACGAAGTCTTTCATTATTTTTCAGAGCCAAGTTCGTACGATGTCGATGGTTATGCCGGCGACTATGAGTTCATCATCCTGAAGGCAAACCAGGACAGCGTGATTATGAAAGGAAAGAAATATGGCAACAGGATTGTGATGACTCCGCTTTCTGCCGGAGCCGATTGGAACGGATACCTTCAGCAGGTCATCACAATCAGTGAAGAGAGTGCTTTCGGGGTCTATAAGCTGTTCCTGGGAAGTCAGGAGAAGGCCGATGTGACCCTGAGCGAAAGGACCTTCAGCTTTGAATACTCAGAAGGGGGAGAGATCCGGTCGGACAAGGTCAGTTTCATCTACACGAACACGGGCGTGAAATTTTATGAGCCGTTTACCCTTGGCGGGGTGACCCTGGAAAATTTCCGTTGGAACGGAGCAGACAGCACATTCGTCTGCACTGATAAAGGTGTCAATGCCAGTCTGGTAGTAAGCCTGCCCGAGGGGTTTTTATTTTACTCCGACTATATCGGAACCTGGGCGCTGACCTATAACGATGGTGAATCGGTCAAAGAGATCACGATCTCCAAAGACGTGAAGAATAAGACCTATGTGGTCAGCGGACTTGAATTTGACTTCCTGATGGACTACAACATGGCGAAGGGAACCGTGGAGATTACTACGCAGGAGGTCGGTACCTATGAGGGGTATATTATTATGCTGTGTCCCTGGTCCCTGTCCTCCGGTGGTTATTTCAACTATTATGACAGTCGTGCGGGACTGGAAGGAACGTACAGCGGCGAACCCGGGAATATTCAGATCACATTCGCCGATAACGGACAATGGGACGGATACGACGTGGAGTCCTTCCTGTTTTATGCCTTTACATCCGATGGCTACGGCGCAGGAGTGTTCAGCAGATATCCTTATGTGGTGTCCATGACTAAACAATAAAACGAAGAAGCATGAAGACGATATTCCGTATTTTTCTGATGGGATTTTGCATTTACCTGACGGGATGTAGTGATGATTCGGACAGTCCTGCCGAATTCAGGGTCATCCGGTCTGATGTGAAGATCCCTGTTTCGGGTGGGGAGGGAACCATTGAAGTCTCTCCATCGGGAAATATCAGTGCAACATCCGACCAGGAATGGTGTACGGTGAGCATTTCGGACCATATGGTTACCGTGAACGTTTCTGCCAATGAGGATGTCCTGAACCGGACGGCTCTGATCACGATCAGTTCGGGAGCAGAGAGATTATTCGTGCCGGTCACCCAGGCGGGCGCCATATTTTCACTGGAAGGTAAAAAGCTGCTCATGCCACGTGCCGGAGGGACACAGCAAGTAAAGGTAACCACTAACCTGGATATGAATATTTCAGTGGAAGATGAATGGCTTACCTGTGTCCGCGAAGGTCAGGCGATTTTCTTTACGGCCGCGCCAAATGCAGAGGTTAATGCCAGGCAAACGGTTGTCACCATTACCGCAGGTAAATTTACCACTCAGATAGAAGTTGTCCAGATCTCTTACGCTGATCTGCCTGGAAATTGGAACCTCTCCTATGTGGATGCCGAAGGGAATCCCGCAACAGCTTTGGTCACCCTTGCGGAAGATGAGGAAGGTTCATCGTTTTGGATGACCGGCCTTCCTAATGGGCTAAGCATAAAGGTGTTGTATGACCAGGGAAACCTGATCATTGAAGGCGGACAATACGTCGGCCGTTTTTCAGCGTACTATTTATACCTTTGCCTGTGGAACGGGAGTATGCTGACCGTGAGCTCCGATGTCCAGTACGCGGCTCCTGCCGGTTTTAACGGGGGATGGTCCTATGTCTTTTCAGATAACGGAACATGGACCGCCACAGTGGAGGGATTCCTGATCGGCGCATTTTCGGAAGCGTCGCCCAGCGGTTCCAATTATGCAGGATATTTGTTGATCATGGACCACCTGGTCTTGACAAAGTGAATGTCCTGCGGGTAAAACGTTAAAACAATCTGTTTGCTCCCACGTTTAGGATTCCTGGTTGTGATTTTGCCGGCAGAACAGTTTTTATCAACCGCAAGTCTTGACCGGGCAAAAGGGATTTCTTGATGGACACGAAGTATGGATTTGAAGGATATAGAGGTAATTGCGTTTGATGCGGATGATACGCTGTGGGAGAATGAAAACTTTTTCCGTGATGCCGAGTATGAATTTTGCCAGGTGATGGCCGGATATGCCACGGTTAAGGAAACCGCCGATACCCTTTACCGGATCGAAATGCAGAATATGGAACTGTACGGATACGGGATAAAGGCATTCACGCTTTCGCTGATAGAGACTTCACTGGTCTTATCCGGGAACAGCGTGAGACCTGAAGAAGTTGAGGCGATCATCGGGATCGGCAAAAGGATGTTGCAGAAAGATGTGATCCTGCTTGACCGTGTGACCGATCTTTTGGAGAAGCTGTACGGGCATTACCGGCTGGTATTGGCGTCGAAGGGCGATCTGCTTGATCAGGAGCGCAAGCTGAAAAAGTCGGGGCTGCAGAAATACTTTCATCATATCGAGATCATGACCAATAAACAGGAGGAAAACTACAGGGAGTTGCTGAAACATCTGGATGTCTGTCCTGAAAGGTTCATGATGGTGGGAAACTCGCTGCGATCTGATATTCTGCCGGTGATCCGGCTCGGAGGTTATGCCGTGCATGTCCCTTATTATACCACCTGGGAGCATGAACAAATGGATCCCTCTGAAATGAGGAGCGACCGATTTTTTGAGCTGAAGCGACTTCATGATCTGCTGAACCTTTTCGAAGTAAGACCGGAAACCGGGAAGCCATTTGGTTGAATGGTTAAAAAGTAAATTGGTAAATGATAAAATGGTTGGGCTTTTCTGATTTATATTTTTATCTTGTGTCTTGATACTTGATACTTGCGTCTTTATGGAATACCAGGGGAATATCATCAAAATGAGGACCGAACTGGCCGAGCCGGTGCGGTATTACCTGCCTGTAGGCGACAGCGAGGCGGACATGAACGCTTTGCTCGGTCATCAGATCCGGTTCCGTTTCGATGGCCGGATCAACTGCATCTGCTGCGGCAAAAAGACAAAAACGTCGTTTGGGCAGGGTTTTTGTTTTTCCTGCTTTAAAACTTCTCCCGAAGCCAGTGAAACCATTGTAAATCCTGAACTGTCAAGGGCCCAGTTTGGAATAGCGCGTGATATGCAGTGGTCGGTCGAAAATGATCTGGTCGAGCATTATGTATACCTGGCAGTTTCCAGGGAGGTAAAAGTAGGGGTTACCCGTGGTCATCAAATTCCAACCCGCTGGATCGACCAGGGTGCAAGTTATGCGATCCGGATGGCCAAAACACCTAACCGCCATATTGCCGGAGTGATCGAATTCTTCCTGAAGAAGTTTTACACCGATAAAACCAACTGGCGCGATATGCTCGAAAATCAGATCAATGAATTGTTCGATCTCGTTGCTGAAAAAGAAAAAGCGATCCGTTTGCTTCCTGCCGAGTTGCAGCAATATGCCTGTGATGATCATGAAATCGTGAGACTGACCTATCCGGTTCTGAAATATCCGGAAAAGGTCAATGGGCTTACCTTTGACAAAGAGCCGGTCATCGAAGGCCGTTTGGTTGGTATTAAAGGACAATACCTGATGTTCGACCGCGACCGTGTGCTCAATATACGCAGGCATAACGGTTACCATATCACCATGACCATTGATGCCTGATTAAATATCTTTTGGCGGATTTGTGTCTTTGCGTTTAAAATCTTTTATTCTCCAATTTTTTTTTCGTTATTTTAAAGTCCCTAAAAATTAGGGTATTGAATAATTAAAATTATGGAAAACATAGATTGGAAAAGCTTAGGCTTTGGATACTGCAAGACAAATCTGAATGTCCGTTGCGAGTACAAGGACGGGAAATGGGGGTCGCTCGAATTAAGCGATTCTGAATATCTTAATCTTCACATTGCGGCGACCTGCCTTCATTACGGGCAGGAGGCCTTTGAAGGATTAAAGGCATTTCGGGGGAAGGGCGGGAAAATACGTATTTTCAGGATGGACGAGAATGCCAAAAGGTTGCAATCCTCATGTGATGGTATTCTGATGCCGCAACTGCCGTCTGAACTTTTTATGGAAGCGGTGAGGATTGCAGTCAGCAGGAATAAGGAATATGTGCCCCCTTACGGGTCGGGAGCTTCATTGTACATACGTCCGTTGTTGATCGGGACCGGTCCGCAGATTGGTGTGAAAGCGGCTACCGAGTACTTGTTCATGGTATTTGTGATGCCGGTAGGTCCCTACTTTCCCGAAGGTTTTAAGCCTACCGACCTGATCATTTTACGTAAATTTGACCGTGTTGCTCCGCAGGGAACGGGTCGTTATAAGATCGGGGGGAATTATGCAGCCAGCCTGATTGCCGGGAAAAAAGCGAAAGCCGGTGGTTTTTCCGCTGTTCTTTACCTGGATTCCAAAGAGAAGAAATATATTGATGAATGCGGACCTGCCAATTTCTTCGCCGTTAAAAATAATACGTACATTACGCCTCTTTCGGAGTCGATCCTGCCATCCATTACCAACATGAGCCTGATGCAGTTGGCGAAATCGCTGGGAATGAAAGTAGAGCAGAGAAAGGTGCCTGTTGAGGAGCTTGCAACCTTTGAAGAGGTTGGCGCCTGTGGTACTGCTGCGGTTATTTCGCCCGTAAAACGCATTTATGATGCAGATCTCGAAAAGGAATACCTGTACGGAAAAGAACCGGGTCCCTGGAGTCTGAAGCTTTACGATAAACTGCAGGCTATTCAGAACGGTGACGAACCCGATCCGTACGGCTGGACCCAGGTGGTGGAATAATTACCGGGATCTGCCGGACTTGCTGTCGCTGAAAAAGGAGGCAGAGTAATGGTATGCTGTGCTTCCTTGTGTGGCCGTTTGGGGCAGCATTAATACCGTTCCGGAATTCATTTCAGTTCGTTTCGCTGTCCTGCCAATTGCTTTTTGTCTTATGTCTTGTGTCTTGATGCTTGTGTCTGTTCTCCTAGGCCATAGCCAGCGTCAGGATACTGATCTTTGCATCACAGCAGCTCAAAACAGCGGCAGCACAGGATTCGAGGGTAGCTCCTGTGGTCACCACGTCGTCCACAAGGACCAGGTGTTTTCCGTCGAAGAGGCCGGGGTCGATCACCTCGAACATGTTTTCCACATTTTCCCAGCGCTCGTAGCGTGATTTGCGAGTCTGGGAGGCTGTGTCGGCGATCCGCCTCAGGTTGCCGGCCAGCACCGGGACGTGTAACTGCCGGGACAGTCCAACGGCTATGTGATAGCTCTGATTAAAACCTCTTTTCCGTTCCTTCCGTCGGTGCAACGGAACAGGACAAAGGTAATCGGGAGTGCAGAAAAGGCCCGACACCATCAGTTCTGCGCCAAAACGTTCCCCGAAAAATTCGCCGATCTCTTTTTGGCCCCTGTATTTCAGTTGATGAAGAATGTTTCGGTAATCGCTCCCTTTTTTGAATTCGAAGTAAGCACAGGCTTTTTCAACCGGGACACGACCGTAAAAAAGTTGTTCCAGGGAAGTTTCGCCGGGGAGATAAAAGTCGGTCCTTGGCAGGTGAAGCTGACATCGCAGACATATGAATCTTTCCTGCGTAAGCAGTTTTTCTTCACAAATGATGCATAACCGCGGAAAGAACAGCTCCAGAAAATGTTCCAGGTATGCGTTCATGATCAAATGCTTTTCAGGTAAAAGATACGA
>CAZOYZ010000184.1:6232-9244 GCA_964584045.1 uncultured Prolixibacteraceae bacterium
GTATTTTTTCCTATATTTGTACTCTTTTTCTAAAACAGGTTTAAAAAGGAGTCTGATGAGCAATAAATTCCGGGAGTACAAACAGTTGGATCTTTCCCAGATTAACAAAGATATACGCAAACGGTGGGAAGACGATGACACCTTTCATAAGAGTATTGCGATAAGGGAGGGAAATCCCACTTTCGTTTTTTATGAAGGACCGCCATCTGCCAATGGGATACCTGGGATCCATCACGTGATGGCCCGGGCCATCAAAGATATTTTTTGCCGTTACAAGACGATGAAGGGATTCCGGGTTCACCGGAAAGCCGGTTGGGATACCCATGGATTGCCGGTGGAGCTGAGCGTGGAAAAATCATTGGGGATCACCAAGGAAGATATTGGCACAAAGATCAGTGTCGAAGAGTATAATGCGGCCTGCCGCAGGGAGGTCATGAGATATACCCGGGAATGGGAGGAACTGACCCGGCAGATGGGGTATTGGGTGAACATGGATGATCCCTATATCACGTACGATAACAGGTATATCGAATCGGTCTGGTGGTTGCTGAAACAGCTTTATAACAAGGGATTGTTATATAAGGGCTACACGATCCAGCCCTATTCGCCTGCTGCAGGTACCGGTTTGAGCTCGCACGAGCTGAACCAGCCCGGCTGTTACCGTGATGTGAAAGATACCACCGCTGTTGCCCAGTTCGCCGTCGTCCGTGACGACCGGTCAGAGTTTCTCTATGACGGAGTGGATACTCCGCTGTACTTTCTGGCATGGACCACCACACCCTGGACGTTGCCATCCAATACGGCGCTTTGTGTGGGTCCGAAGATCAGGTACGTGAAGGTAAAAACATTTAATCCCTATACGGGTATTGCCGAAACGGTGATCCTGGCAAAGGATCTGCTGGCTGCCCATTTCAATCCTAAAAATGCGGATCTGCCTTTCGGTGAATACAAGCCTGGGGATAAACACATTCCCTATCAGGTTTTGGCAGAATATCCGGGAGAACAACTGGCCGGAGTAAATTACGAACAACTTATTGAATGGGTAAGGCCAGGCGGTGATGCCTTCCGGGTAATCACGGGTGATTTTGTAACCACTGAAGACGGTACCGGCATCGTGCATATCGCGCCTACTTTTGGAGCCGATGATGACCGGGTAGCCAAACAGAATGGTATCGTGCCGCTTTTGATCACCGACAAGGACGGAAAAACTCAACCGCTCGTTGATAAAAAGGGACGTTTCTTCCTGATTGAGAATATGGATCCGGCTTTCGTGGCTTCCCATGTCAATACGGCAAAATACGGGGAATATGCCGGGCGCTATGTGAAAAATGAGTATGATGAAACGTTGACTGAAGAGGACGCCACTGTCGATATTGACATCTCGGTCATGCTCAAGAAGGAAAACAAGGCATTCAAGGTCGAAAAGCATGTACACAGCTATCCGCATTGCTGGCGGACCGACAAACCCGTACTCTATTACCCGCTCGACAGCTGGTTTATCCGGACTACGGCAGCCAAAGAGCAGATGATCGCCCTGAACAACACCATAAACTGGAAGCCTCAGTCGACAGGCACCGGTCGTTTTGGCAACTGGCTGGAGAACCTGGTTGACTGGAACCTGAGCAGGTCGCGTTTCTGGGGAACCCCGCTGCCCATCTGGCGCACGGAAGACGGTTCTCAGGAAAAATGTATCGGTTCGATGGAAGAGCTGGTCCGCGAGGTTGAAAAAGCGGTTGCTGCCGGTGTGATGGCGAAAAATCCTCTTGAGGGATTTGAGCCCGGTGATTACCGGAAAACAAACTATGAGAAGATCGATCTTCACCGTCCGTATGTGGATGATATCGTGCTGGTCAGTGATACAGGCGAAAAGATGTTCCGCGAACCGGACCTGATCGACGTATGGTTCGACTCGGGGGCGATGCCTTATGCCCAACATCATTATCCTTTTGAAAATACGGACAGCTATCATCCCGGCGAAGAAAAAAGTGTCTTTCCGGCCGATTTTATCGCTGAAGGAGTTGACCAGACCCGTGGCTGGTTCTTTACCCTGCACGCCATTGCGGCCATGGTGAGCGGTTCCGTGGCTTTCAGGAATATCATATCGAATGGTCTGGTGCTGGACAAGAACGGGAATAAAATGTCGAAGCGGCTTGGAAATGCCGTCGACCCGTTCGAGACCATCGAAACCTATGGTTCTGATCCGCTGAGGTGGTATATGATCACCAATTCACAACCCTGGGATAACCTGAAGTTTGACCTGGCGGGAGTGGATGAGGTACGCCGTAAGTTTTTCGGTACGTTGTACAATACCTATAGTTTTTTTGCCTTGTATGCCAATGTGGATGGTTTTAAGTATTCGGAAGAAGAGATCCCGATACATAAACGTCCTGAGCTGGACCGCTGGATCATCTCATTGCTGAACTCTCTGATCAGTGAAGTGGGCGAAAGCCTTTCCGCCTACGAGCCTACACGTGCCGGCCGCGCCATCTCTGAGTTTGTGACCGAGAACCTGAGTAACTGGTTTGTCCGGCTCAGCCGGAAACGGTATTGGGGAGGAGAATACGGGCAGGACAAGGTCTCCGCTTATCAGACGTTGTATACGTGTCTGGTAACCGTTGCCCGGCTGATGGCGCCCATTGCACCGTTCTATTCCGACCTGTTGTTTTCCGACCTGAATAAGGTCACCGGAAAGGAAGCCGACCGGAGCGTTCACCTGACCGATTTCCCGAAGGCAAATGCCGGACTGATCGACAAAGACCTGGAAGAACGGATGAACATGGCGCAGCGGGCTTCATCCATGATCCTGGGGTTGCGCCGCAAAGAAAAGCTGAAGGTACGCCAGCCGCTTGCAAAGATCATGGTTCCGGTACTGAATGCCGGGTTTAAGGAACAATTCGGGGCTGTTGAAAATATCGTGCTTTCGGAGGTGAACGTGAAGAAGGTGGAATACCTGACCGACGCAACCGGGATCATCAAGAAAAGGATTAAGCCAAACTTTAAAACCCTCGGGCC
>CAZOYZ010000185.1:0-3679 GCA_964584045.1 uncultured Prolixibacteraceae bacterium
GTTGCCGGCCTGGTCGCCATCACTCCGGCAGCCGGTTCGTCAGATGTCCTGGGGGCGCTTGTGATCGGGGTTATCACCGGCTTAATCTGCTTCTATATGGTTGCCTTTGTGAAACCGCGACTTGGCTATGACGATTCGCTCGACGCTTTTGGTGTGCATGGTATCGGCGGGATTATCGGTTCAATCCTGACCGGAGTATTTGCCACCCAACTGGTAACCGGCGGTGCACAAGGGGCACTTTACGGAGACTGGCACCAGCTCGGGGTGCAGATCATCGCCACGTTTGCAACAGTCGTATACAGTGGTATAGTCACTTATATCCTATTCAAGATCGTCGACAAGCTGGTTGGTGTCAGAGCCAGTGTACAACATGAAATTGACGGCCTGGATATCACCCAACATGGTGAAATCGCCTATGAATAGATGAGATAGGGTGGGTCACGAATCGTGACTCACCTTTTCATTTCTAAGCCTTATAAGCATCCCATGGTTTAATCCGGATATCCTCCATTTTATATTTGCAGATAGCATAAATGAAAGCGCTTGCCACACGGGCATTGGTGATCAGCGGAATGTTATAATCGATGGAGTTCCGTCTGATCCGGTATCCGTTGCTTAACTCCCTCTTGGTATAATTCTTCGGAATGTTGATCACCAGATCGATCTTTTTTTCCTTCAGGTAATCGATCGTGTTGGGTTTCTGGTCTTCCTCATCCGGCCAGTGCAGCAGCGTGGACTCGACCTTATTCTCGCGCAGGAAACGATGTGTCCCTTCGGTAGCAAAAAGGCAGAATCCCCTTTCCTGAAGCATTTTCGCACTGTCCAGAAGTTCCAGCTTTGACCTGGCCTGCCCCGACGAGATCAGAATATTTTTTTCCGGGAACCTGTAACCCACCGAAAGCATTGCTTTAAGAATGGCTTCGTAAAAGTTTTCACCAATGCATCCCACCTCACCGGTGGACGACATATCTACACCAAGAACGGGATCGGCGTTCAGCAAACGGGCAAACGAAAACTGAGGTGCTTTCACACCCACATAATCCAATTCAAAAAGTGATTTGTCGGGTTTCTGATACGGAAGTCCCAGCATGACTTCCGTGGCTATCTCGATCAGGTTGATTTTCATCACCTTCGAAACAAAGGGAAAGCTGCGCGAAGCCCTCAGGTTACATTCGATCACCTTGATGTCATTATCCTTTGCCAGAAACTGAATATTAAAAGGACCCGATATTTCAAGTGCTTTGGCGATTTGCCGGGAGATCCGCTTTACCCGCCTGATGGTCTCGATATATAATTTTTGCGGTGGAAAGACGATGGTTGCGTCACCGGAATGCACCCCGGCAAATTCCACGTGTTCCGAGATCGCGTATGCGACTACTTCTCCCTGATCGGCTACGGCATCGACTTCGATTTCCTTTGCCTGCTCAATAAACTCGCTCACCACCACCGGGTGTTCCTTTGATACTGCCGCCGCCATTTTCAGGAAATGATCCAGCTGGTCGAAGTTGGAGACTACGTTCATCGCTGCACCCGAAAGGACATAGGAAGGCCTGATCAGTACCGGGAAACCAACCACCTCAATGAATTTATAGATATCTTCAATACTGGTCAGTTCGCGCCACCTGGGCTGGTCCACATTCAAACGATCGAGCAGCGAACTGAACTTTTTCCGGTCTTCGGCATTGTCAATATTCAGGGCCGATGTTCCCAGGATCGGCACATTTTCCTTATGCAACCGCATCGCCAGATTGTTCGGGATCTGACCTCCAACCGACAGGATCACGCCCCTGGGATTCTCCAGATCAACGATATCCATGACCCGCTCAAACGAGAGTTCATCGAAGAAGAGCCTGTCGCATGAGTCGTAATCTGTACTCACCGTTTCCGGGTTATAGTTGATCATGACCGCCCGCAATCCCACCTTTCGTATCGTGTTGATCGCATTCACCGAGCACCAGTCAAATTCCACGGAACTGCCAATACGGTAAGCTCCTGAGCCCAGCACAATAACTGACTGATTGTCGCTGAGAAACTTCACATCATGCTCACAGCCATGGTAGGTCAGATACAGGTAATTTGTCTGAGCCGGATATTCTCCTGCCAGCGTGTCAATTTGTTTCACGTAAGGAATAATACCTCTTGATTTTCTGAAGTTCCTGATTTCCATCAGCCGGCCGTTGATCTCCCTGCCCGTGGCTTTAAGCACCAGCCGGGCAATCTGGAAGTCTGAGAATCCTGCTTTTTTGGCATTCAGCAGTAACTCAGTATCGAGCTCTTCCAGTGAATTAAATTTGAGCAATTCCAGTTTCAATGCATAAATAGCATTCAGCTTGTACAGGAACCAGCGGTCAATTTTTGTTTTTTCGTAGATCTCATCGACCGTGTAACCATTACCAAATGCGGCGGCAATGGCGAAAATGCGGCGGTCGGTCGGATACTGAAGTTCCCGGTCGATCTGGTCGATGGTGATTTCTTCCTTATTGCCGACAAAACCGTGCATACCGACCCCGACCATGCGAATCCCTTTTTGGATTGCTTCCTCGAAGCTGCGCCCGATGGCCATGATCTCGCCTACCGACTTCATGGAACTCCCCAGGTTTTTCGAAACCCTGCTAAACTTATTGAGATCCCATCGGGGAATTTTGCAAACCACATAGTCCAGGGCCGGCTCAAAACAGGCGGTGGTGACCTTTGTCACTGAATTTTTAAGTTCATGCAGGCCGTATCCCAATCCGAGCTTAGCCGCTACAAAAGCCAGCGGGTACCCGGTCGCTTTTGATGCAAGGGCTGAAGAACGCGACAAACGGGCGTTCACTTCAATGACCCGGTAATCTTCCGAATTCGGATCGAGGGCGAACTGCACATTGCACTCGCCGATAACCCCGATATGCCGGATAATTTTAATGGAAACCGCCCTTAATTGATGATACTCGGCATTTGACAAAGTTTGTGATGGGGCAACCACGATACTTTCTCCGGTGTGAATACCCAGAGGATCCACATTTTCCATATTACACACGGTGATACAGTTGTCGTATTTGTCACGTACCACCTCATATTCCACTTCCTTCCAGCCTTTCAGGGATTCCTCAACCAGGATCTGCGGGGAGTAGGAAAAAGCGCTTGATGCCAGTTTTTCCAGTTCCTCATCGTTCGTGCAAAAACCGCTCCCCAGTCCGCCGAGCGTATATGCGGCCCGGATGATGATCGGGAAGCCCAGCTTTTTTGCTGCTTCTTTTGCTTCCGCCATATTCACACAGGCCATACTGCGTGGAGTTCCCACCTGGATCTCTCCCAGCTTTCCGGCAAAGATCTCGCGGTCCTCCGTGTCAATAATGGCCTGCACAGGCGTTCCTACCACCTGAAGATGGTATTTTTCAAGGATTCCCTGCCTGTACAGATCAACGCCGCAATTCAGGGCTGTCTGACCTCCGAATGCGAGCAGGATTCCGTCGGGATTCTCCTTTTTTATGACTTGCTCCACAAAATACGCCGTTACCGGAAGAAAATAGATCCGGTCGGCAATTTTCTCTGATGTCTGGATGGTGGCAATATTGGGATTGATCAGGACGGTTTCAATACCTTCTTCCTTTAAGGCTTTCAGCGCCTGTGAACCGGAATAGTCAAATTCACCGGCTTCGCCGATCTTCAAGGCCCCCGACCCCAGTACGATCACTTT
>CAZOYZ010000185.1:3779-9232 GCA_964584045.1 uncultured Prolixibacteraceae bacterium
ACGTCTTCCCCTTCAAATTCAATCTTCCCAAGCATCGAACCTTTTTCCCTGAGAATCTTGGTCAGGGCTCTCGTATCCACACCGCTGATGCCGGGAACCTGCCATTCCTTTAACCAGTCGCCAAGGCTCTTCCTGGCATTCCAGTGACTGTATTCCTCCGAATAGTCGGAAATGATCAATCCGCTGATTTGAACCTTATTTGATTCATAATATTCATGAATACCCTCCTTCTCCAGATCAGACGGAACACCGTAGTTGCCGATCAAAGGATAAGTTGAAACCAGGATCTGACCCGTATATGAAGGATCTGTTAAACTTTCAGGATATCCGGTCATCGCTGTATAAAAAACCACCTCGCCGGCTACCGATTTGTCATACCCAAACGATTTTCCCTTAAAGCGGGTACCATCTTCCAAAACCAAACTGACTTTTCTTGCCTTTACCATTTTTTCGATCGCTTGTTATTAAAAAAAAATGCGTCTGTCTACTGTTGTAGGGCAAACGCATCGCGCTTATTTCTTTCAATCTGATATCTTATATCCAGCATTTTCTCAGGTATTCCGTATTTTATCCTTCTGCTCAGGAAACATTCCTGACAAATCTGTTACAAAAATAAAAATTATTCTGAAATAATTGTAGTTTTTCTTTTAAAATGCATATTTTTGCATTGAATTTGTATTAATATTCAAAAATGAAAAATCGCGCACAACGGCAGCTGGCCATCAGGAAGATCATCGGTTCGAAGGCTGTTCACAGCCAGGAAGAACTACTGGCCGAGCTTCACCATCAGGGGTTTGAACTGACTCAGGCTACCTTGTCGCGCGACTTAAAGATCCTGGAAGCAGCCAGGATCCCGGATGGAAAGAACGGCTACAAATATGTGATCCAGGAAGGAATGAACAGTACACGGCAGGCCGGCCGGATAAATTTTCTGGTTGACGGGTTTCGTGATATTCAGTTTTCCGGGAACCTGGCGGTAATCAGGACACAGCCGGGATATGCCAGCAGCATTGCCGCCGTTCTGGATGGAGCCGATCGTCATGAGATCCTGGGCACGATTGCCGGTGATGATACCATCTTGCTTGTGATGAGGGAAGGAATTAATCCCGGTGAGTTAATTAACAGTTTAATCGTAATCATGCCAAAATTACAGGGGAAAATAACCTGGGAATAACTGAGATATGAAAAAGTTGGAAGATATAAAGGTAATGGTGGCGAATGTCTCTCACATGAAATACACGTCAGAGATCAACGATACCATCGATGCGGCTTCTAAGGAGCGTGGCACCGGTATAGCCAGAAGAACGGATGAATACATCAACAACAAAATGCTGGAAGGGAAGGCCATCATTGCGATGGATGGCGAGACGTTTGCAGGATTTTGCTATATTGAATCGTGGGAGCATAACCGGTTTGTGGCTAACTCGGGGTTGATCGTGAAAAAAGAGTACCGCGGCTGCGGACTTGCCAAAGAGATCAAGAAGAAAGCGTTCCAGCTTTCAAGAACCAAATTTCCGGATGCTAAGATTTTTGGACTGACAACCGGGTTGGCAGTCATGAAGATCAATCATGAATTGGGATACCGTCCGGTCACCTTTTCAGAGCTGACCGATGATGATGCTTTCTGGAAAGGCTGCCAGAGTTGTGTGAACTACGACATCCTGCAACGGACCAACCGTACAAAGTGCCTTTGCACGGGGATGCTTTATGATCCGGCATGGGAAAAGGAAAAAACCAGGACTGAACCAAAAAATAAGCGGATCTCCCTGCTCGAAATGATCGGGAAGTTAAAACCCAAAAGCGGCGCCAATGGAAAAGAGTCGGGTCTGAATATTTTCAGGAAAGCAAGGCAGGCGTGAGAAGCACCGGATCAGGACAGGAGAATTCCTGTCTCTGACGGCAATGATCTGAAAGTCTGAAAATCTAACATCTAAATATCTGTTAAAGCAATGAAAGAAAAAGTTGTTCTGGCATACAGCGGAGGACTGGATACTTCCTTCTGCGCAAAGTACTTATCGGAAGAAAAAGGTCTGGACGTATATACCGCCATCGCCAACACGGGTGGATTTGACAAAGAGGAACTGGACCGCATCGAAAAAAGAGCTTATGAACTGGGCTCGAAAAAGCATGTCACGCTTGACGTCACGCAGACTTACTACGGGAAATGCATCCGGTATATGGTTTTTGGGAACGTGTTACGAAACAATACTTACCCGGTGTCAGTAAGTTCGGAGCGTGTTTTTCAGGCGATCGCCATCATTGAATATGCCAAAAAGATTGGGGCAAGATACGTCGCGCACGGAAGTACCGGCGCGGGTAACGATCAGGTAAGGTTTGACCTCACTTTCCAGGTTCTCGCTCCGGACATCGAGATCCTGACCCCTACCCGTGACCTTCAGCTCAGCCGGAACGAAGAGATCGAATATCTGAAAAAACATGGGGTTGTTGCCGATTGGAGCAAAATGGCCTACTCCATTAACAAAGGATTGTGGGGTACCAGCATTGGAGGGAAGGAAACGCTGAGTTCCGACCAGACTCTGCCCGAGTCGGCTTACCCGTCTCCGCTCAAGGAAAAAGGAGAAAAAGAAGTGACCCTTGAATTTAAAAAAGGTGAACTGAAAGCAGTTGACGGTAAGACCTGGTCCGATCCGGTGGAGGGCATCCGTGCGCTGGAAGCCATTGCGGCGCCTTTTGCCATAGGACGCGATATGCATATCGGCGATACGATCATCGGCATCAAAGGACGTGTGGGGTTTGAAGCAGCCGCGCCGATGCTGATTATCAAAGCCCATCAGATGCTCGAGAAACACACCCTTACCAAATGGCAGATGTATTGGAAGGACCAGCTGGCCAACTGGTATGGTATGTTTCTGCATGAGGCGCTATACCTGGACCCGGTGATGCGGGATATTGAACAATTCCTTGAACACACCCAGGAGTCTGTCACCGGTAAAGTCATTGTGAAGCTCAGACCTTACCATTATGTCCTTGTTGGAGTGGATTCTCCTTTCGACCTGATGAAATCAGACTTCGGCGAATACGGTGAAATGAACAAGGCATGGACAGCAGATGATGTAAAAGGATTTACAAAAGTGTTGGGAACATCCTTGAAAATTTACAATTCGATCAATAAAAAATACTAAATCAACATGATTCAGGCAGGAATAGTCGGAGGGGCAGGGTACACGGCAGGGGAACTGATCCGGATTTTGCTGAACCATCCGCAGGCAAGACTGGCATTCGTACAAAGCTCCAGCAATGCGGGCAATCCGGTTTACCAGGTACACCGCGATCTTTTGGGTGACACCGAAATGACTTTTGTTGCTGAGCCCGCCTTTACGCGCTGCGATGTTCTTTTCCTCTGCATGGGACACGGCAAGTCAAAAGAGTTTCTTGCAGCACGGAGCATCCCTGAACAGGTCGGCATCATTGACCTGAGCCACGATTACAGGCTTAAAGCCACGGGAAATGATTTTGTATACGGATTGCCTGAACTAAACCGCGAAGTGATCCGGACATCCAGGCATATTGCAAATCCGGGGTGCTTTGCCACAGGAATTGAACTCACGCTGTTGCCACTGGCTGCAGCCGGGTTGCTCACCGACGAAGTGCATGTCCACGCCATCACCGGCTCGACTGGTGCGGGACAGGCGCCGTCGCAAACTTCCCATTTCAGCTGGAGAAGCAGTAACCTTTCAATCTACAAGGCCTTTGAGCATCAGCATTTGGATGAGATCATCCAAAGTGTGAAACAGCTTCAGCCCTCCTTCGACAAGCCGGTCAACTTTATTCCCGTGCGTGGGAATCACACCCGCGGTATCCTCGTCTCGGCTTATACCACTTACCAGGGTACCCTGGACGAGGCTCTAAACTGTTACGAAAGTTATTATTCCGCTCATCCCTTTGTATTTGTGACCCGTGAGAATCCGGATCTGAAACAGGTAGTCAATACCAATAAGGCCCTCCTTCACCTTGAAAAACACGGGAACAAACTGATGATATTAAGTGTCACCGATAACCTGCTGAAGGGAGCATCGGGACAAGCGGTACAAAATATGAACCTCATGTTCGGACTGGATGAAAAAGCCGGCCTGAATTTAAAACCGGTTTCTTTTTAAATGAATTATGGAACTATTTGACGTTTACGCACTGTTTAACATCACTCCTGTCAAGGCAGAAGGTTGTTATCTCTGGGATGATCAGGATCGCCGTTACCTTGATCTCTACGGAGGCCACGCCGTTATCTCCGTGGGTCACACACATCCGCATTATGTGGAAAAGATCAGCAGTCAACTGAAGCAGATCGGCTTCTACAGCAATTCCGTGAAAATACCCCAGCAAAAGGAACTGGCCGACAAGCTGGGAAAACTTTCGGGCTTCGACCATTACCGGTTGTTTTTGTGCAATTCGGGAGCCGAAGCTAACGAAAATGCGATCAAGCTGGCTTCGTTTGCAACAGGAAGAAAAAAGATCGTCTGTTTTAGCAAGGCGTTCCACGGACGGACTTCGGGCGCTGTGTCGGTGACCGATAATCCCAAAATTATCGCGCCTGTCAACGAAACGTCCAATGCGGTTCAGGTTCCCTGGAATGATATTGACCAGGTTGAGCAACAGCTGAAAACCAGAGAAATTGCCGCGGTCATCATTGAAGGCATTCAGGGAGTCGGAGGCATCCGGGTCCCGGACCCGGCATTTCTGGAAGAGTTGGAAAGACAGTGCAAACGCTACGGTACACTTCTTATCCTGGATGAGGTCCAGTCGGGCTACGGGCGAAGCGGAAAGTTCTTTGCCTTCCGGTACACTCAGGTTGTTCCCGATATCATTACGACTGCCAAAGGAATGGGGAATGGATTTCCAATAGGCGGGGTTCTGATCAATCCGGAACTGAAACCCTGGATTGGCATGCTCGGTACCACCTTTGGGGGAAATTATCTGGCGTGCGCTGCAGGAATTGCTGTCCTGGATATCATTGAACAGGAAAAACTGGTGGAAAATGCAGCAAAAACAGGAACCTACCTGCTCCAACAACTGGCTTCGTTCAAACAAATCAAAGAAGTGAGAGGGAAAGGGTTGATGATCGGAATCGAATTTGATGAGCCGGTCAAACTCATCCGTCAGAGACTGCTGGAGGAAGAGCATATTTTCACAGGATTCTCAGGCACTACAGTGATCAGGCTTTTACCTCCGTTAACGCTTAATCTGCAACAGGCTGACGAATTTCTTGGTAAGTTTGCAAAAGTTTTAAAGAACTAACTATTAACCGTTATCTTGATACTTGTGTCTTAATACTTGATACTGAAATCAATAATCGTATGAAACGAGCATGAAAGCCGCGGCTTCCGCCCGAGTTAATGTTTATACGCGAGTTCCATACGTCGATGTCCTTTAGAAAAGTAATATAGTTTAGTACGCAAATTATACACAGTTAATTTGAAATGATAAACATATGAAAA
>CAZOYZ010000186.1:0-4130 GCA_964584045.1 uncultured Prolixibacteraceae bacterium
GGCGTTTGATACCATGAACAAGATACCCTTTTTTCAGCAGGAATTCCGTCAGATAGGCCCCGTCCTGCCCGGTGATCCCGGTAATTAATGCTACTTTTGTCATTATGATATGGTTAAATGGTTATATGGTTAAGCCTCAAGTTCATGAGTACCTGAATTCATTTACCATTTTTTCATTTACATTAGCGGTTGCTCGCGTTCGGCAAAACTCACTTCGTAGATTTTGCTTCTGCTCGGTAAAGCTCAAGCAAGCTTGGCTTTACACTCACTTACCCGCAAAACTCAAACAAGTTTGGCTTTGCTCTCACTTACTTGCAACGGTCATTTACTATTGACTATTTAATTAAATGATCAATTATCAATGGTAAATGGTAAATGGTAAATAGTCAATTTTGACGACTCGTTACTCGCTGCCCATGGTTTCTTGTCTTTTGACACAGATGTTTGTACGTTAATCGGCAGTTGAAATTCATTTTGCTTCTTTCCTTTTTTTTTCGATTACCATATTGATCTGGCTCAGATGAATGTAATTATCCAGGATCGATTTCATCTCGTCAAGACTTTCCAGGTATTCCGAGTAGGATCCCACGGGCAAAATTTTCCCGATCTTGGTCAGCATTTCTTCCGCGATCAGGCATGATGATTTTGCTTTGGAAAAATGATAAAGAACAAACTGCTGATTGTGATGGGAGTAAGCCTCCTTAATATCCTGTTGAATAGACTCAATGGCCTTCTGGAATTGGACAAACAACGCGTAATGAGGTTCTTCCCGGGCAGGTCTAAGTGAGCCTGTTTTCGCAACCAGTTTCAAAGATTTTCTCCAAAGGCTGGAATTTTTATAAGAGACTGAACTCACGGTCATGAAATAAATAGGTTAATGATCGAAATTTTCATCGGGTGTCCGGTTCTGTACAGGGAAGGTTGGGGGTCCCGATACCGGGCGCGGTTTCGCGGTCAGTTGTCGTTCATTTTTTCCCAGATGATGTTCCACATGGTCGAAATGTTCCTGCTTATCTCGTCCTTTTTTTTATTTAAATGCCTTCTCATTTTACTGTTCTCGGTCCCGTCGAGCAGGCGTTGAATTTTATTCCGGGTTTGCCCGGTATGATCATTGAGGTCAATAATTTGTCCGGTCAGATCGTAATCGTGAAAGAGCATCTCGTATTTATGGCTCCAACTGGTAGCAAGACAAGGCACCCCCTGGTGCAGTGAACTGGCCACGCCGTGATAGCGTGACGAAATGACCATCCGGGAAGCGCCGATCATTCCTTTGATCTCCATGGCATTCAGACCGGAAACGACAGGTAATTCACGATTAAAATGTTTGGCGATCCGGAGGCAGATCTCCAGGTCACCCTCCCCTTCGTGGTTCAGCAGAAATACTTTTTCCCCGGCTTTCCGGATTTCAGCAATGATGGAAATGAGATTGGACGAGTACTCTTCTGCATCCAGCGAGGTATGCGTGATCATTTTTTTGTTGGGTATGATGCACACCTGTCCCTTCATTTCCCGGTATTGATCAGGAAAGATCCCCTTTACAGTGATCGTGAAATCGGGATACTCTATAATCTTCTCAGGTTGTCCTCCTGCTTCCAGCAGGTAATTTCTCGATACTGTTTCGCGTGCCACGATCAGATCGGCATACCGGTTGAGAATCCTCACACTCCGTTTTCCGGTTTCCGTATGGAAGGGACCGAAAGCCTGAGGCAGCAAAATAATTTTACTTCCATGCTGTTTCAGCTTTTTATAATAATTTTCAAGCCCGTCGAAATATACCGAAGGGTGATCCCACTGGTCGCCCAGCCTGAATCCGCTGGCATCCAGCACCAGGTCAATATTCTTCAGCGGGTGATATTCAGAAAATACCGAAAAATGGGGTAATCCCAGCCGGTGCAAAACGGCCCTGGCATAACGCCCGTAGCGTACCCGCAGGGGTTGTGTAAAAGAGAGGTTTGTCTGTACGCTTTTTGCGTTGCCCAACGTGGAGTTGAACACTACCGTGGCTTCAGGGTACCTCGCTTCGATCTGTTCCAGAACAGAAAGGAGCATTAATTCTGCGCCTTTGTTTTGCGTGTTTGTGCCGTCGATTTGAATCTTCATGAAAAATTGGTCCTTGACCGCTGATCCGGTATGCCCGGACCGGGGATGTTGGTTTACTGATGATCTGATTTTATGGTTTGTAAGTCTTCCTGCTTTTGACGGGAGCCGCCTGAGGTAAGGAGTCATTCTCCGGTCAGTTGTATTTGACCACTGTTCCGATATCTTTTTTTACGGATGAAGGAATCCCGCCCTGGGGATCAGCGTATCCCACCGATATGGACATGATGCACCGTTCCCATTTTTCCAGTTTCAGAAATTTTTTTAGCCGTTCGTTATTTGACGGGATGTCCGACCAGTTGATCATGCAGGAAGACAATCCCAGCGTCTCGAGTGCCAACACAAAACTTTGGGCAGACAAAGCGCCGTCAATGTAAATCAAATGCTTATCGCGTTCATCAAAATAATTACTGAGGTCGCCGATCAGAAAAATCATCATTTTGATGCCCGTGAAAAAGGACAGCGTGCCGTTTGGCAGGACAGCCGCCTCCGGAAGCAGGGCAGGATCATCGATAATCCGGTACAGGAATGGCTGCCGGTTACAGGCACTGGCCGACTGTAACGCCACCCGGACGGCGTCTTCCACCAGATCGCGGGGAACAGGCTTGTCCTGGTAATATCTGACTGACCGCCGCTGTTTATTCAGCTGGAGAAAATCGGGATAGCTGACCGTGCTTTTTTTTCTGTTGGAAGCCGGGTAGGTGTAGGGTAATTCGCTCTTTTCATCCCTTTCGATCTGCCGAAGGATCTCGCTCGCTTCGGACGTGATTTTTGTCGGCTGTACCGTATTAAAATATTGGTGTAAAATTCCAAATGCCCACTCCTTCGTCGGGGGATCGACCGATCGTTGAACCAGTTTCCTGAAGGTATGTGCTGTTTCAAGAATATACGACTCGGCGAAGACCGGTTTGGCGGGCGACGTAACCAGCCCTTTTTCGATCCGGTGGATGCTTCGTCTGAAATTACCCAGGTTGCAGGAATCGATTTTGTTTTTATAGATCCCGGCTATGATTGCAAAATGTTCGTCATGAAAACCGTTCGACAAAATCGCATAATAAACCGAGCATAGCCTGGGTGACTTTAAAACCAGTTTGATCAGAAACATTTTGATTTTAAACTTGTATTTGGCTGACACGTTCATCTTTGTTTGTTCATTTCGTTCCGGCGGCGGCCGATTAGCACTCTTCAACGAAAAGTGCTAATAATTTATATTTGTTCGTTGCAGGTAAGGAAGAATATACTGGGGAATTTTTCTCCCTATTTTGAAAGAAAGAGTGACATACCACCACAGGCGGTATTTTTGGATAATCCTGAAATCCTCGGACGATTTCTTTTTCTGAAGACCCGGGGAGGTACTTTTCCCACCCAATCTCATCTTAACCAGATACCGGTCAATGAAATGCTTTGAAATAAGCGGGTTGGTGAACCATCGCAAAGATATTTCATAGTCGCTGGCAATGGAATAACTGGTGTCATATAATCCGTATTTCTCAAAAATCTCCCGCTTCACATAGATCGTGGTATGAAGAGGGATCCATCCGAAGTAGAGGTAATAATGGCGGTGGTGGGTCGCCGGATAGATCCGTTTTACTTTTGAGGGTTCATCGTTGGTGATATAGATCCCGTTCCCGTATACCAGATCCGCATTCGTTTTTCGGAATTCATTGACAATAAGCTCAACGGTGGTTGAGCTATAGAGCATATCATCCGAATGAAGCAGGCCGATAATATCGCCTGTGGCCGCCATGATCCCTTTGTTGAACGCTTCGTACATCCCGTTGTCAGGTTCCGAGACAATGAGATCGATTTGATCTTCGTACTTGTTGATCACTTTCATCGTTCCGTCCTCGGAAGCGCCGTCAACGACGATGTATTCGATGTTGGGATAAGTCTGTGAAAGAACACTTTTGATTGCCTTTTCGATCGTGTTCTCCCTGTTAAAGCATGTGGTGATGATCGATACTTTCATCTGTTTCTTGAGTTTGGTGTTACCTCGTATCATTCTTGTACCTTTCCTGTGCAAACAGAAATGT
>CAZOYZ010000186.1:4230-9230 GCA_964584045.1 uncultured Prolixibacteraceae bacterium
CGTGCAAGCGGCTTACGTTCGGCATAGTCCAAACAAGTTTGCCCTCTGCACTCACTTAATCGCCGCTTTCGCCGGGACGAAGCACTTATTTGTAATAGCTTTTAAGGTATTCGATCAGCTGTTCCTTATTGTGATGATGCTTCCTGGAAAGCTCATATATTTTTGTATCGACCAGAAAGCGGTACCAAAAACCTTGCAGAAAGTGCCAGATCAATCCTTGTCTCCCATCCAGAAACCCTAGCCGGAAAAAATACCGGTAAATGAAATTGATCAGCGGCCGGACAAACAAAGGCAGGTTTGCGTACCTGATCTTCAGCCAGCGTTTCCGTTGCTCGTCCGTACCGAACAGCTTCGGACGGACCTGGTTTTCTGAGGAGATCAGGTATTTGGTGTCGAGCATATCAATGACCTCGCGTGAAGCATAGGAATTGTGCTTTTCCGTCCACCAGCTCAGGTCATTCAGGTTCCGGTCGATTTGATTGCAGTCCAATTTAATACTTTCCCCTTCGGTCAGTTTGACATGTTCGTCCATCCACCGGTTTTCGCAATACCCTTTTCCATATCTCCAGATCTTGAGGTGCCATACCGGGAACCATCCTCCGTGAAGGAGTTCTTTATCTAAAAAGATGATTTTTCGTTTGACATAGATCCCTGTAACCTCCGCAGGAAGCCGTTCAATTTTCGGGCGAACAGGTCCGCCGGCTTCTTCAATATACTCGTCGGCATCAATGCGCCACACCCATGTTGACCTTATCGGGCAATTTTCCAAAGCCCAGTTAAACTGGGAAGCATAATTGATCCAGGGGTTTTGGCAGACTTTTGCGCCGAGGGCCGTGGCAGCCGCCACCGTGTTATCGGTACTGTATGAGTCTACTACGAAGATGTCGTCGACGATCCCCCGGAGGGATTGGATGCACCGGGTGATGTGTTTTTCTTCGTTGTATGTCAGGATGATCGCAGAAATTAAGTTTTCCATGTCCGGTTTTTTATGAGTCTGGGTTTGATGAACCGGGCAGGATTTCCTCCGACCACGGTCCATGGGGCCACATCTTTAAAAACGGCTGAGCGGGCTCCAACTACCGCTCCCTGACCAATATGAACGCCGGGCCCTATAAAGGCATCGGCAGCGATCCATGCCTGATCCCCGATGACAACCGGCGCCACGATCAGTGTGTTTAAAGGATCACTGATGTCATGCGACGAGGCGCACAGGTAGCTCTTTTGTGAGATGGTCGTATGCGCTTTGATGGTGATCCTGCCCTGATTATAGCAATCGACATGAGGGCCCAGACAGGCATAAGCGCCCATTTCCAGGTTCCAGGGCGCCCAGATGCGCGCGGATGAATAGACCGACGACGACCATTCGACCCGGGCTCCAAAGCACTTCAGCAAAAAGATCCTCCAGCGGCCGAACATTCCCGGGAAAAAAGGGCGGAATAACAGAAGCCAGGTCATATTCCAGATCACCCTGCCAACCTTGTTTCGAACAGAAAAATTGTTCTTGTATCTGGACAGGTCAATCAGTATATCACGATCCATAGGCAAAAATGTTAAAACGCTATAAAAGGGAGACCGGAAACCAGGGAACGGAGACCGGAAGGCCCGTATTAATTCTTCTGCAGTACCGCGTGATAAAGATTGATCATTTTTGTCCCCATTTGTTCCACGCTGTATTTCTCCTTGATCAGGTGGTGGCCATTTCGCCCCATTTGTTCGAGTTCTTCTTCACTTTTCCCTGAGAAATCAAGAAGTGCTTCTGTAAGCGGTTCCATGCCCGGTTCAATCCACCAGCCGCAACCATAGTTTTTCAGATCGAGCCACGGGGCCCCGGTCGTTGTGATCACAGGGGTGCCGCAGGCTAATGCTTCAGCGACAACGATCCCGAAATTTTCGGAATAGGTGGGCAAAACAAAGACATCGGCCTGCCGGTAGAGATCCCATTTTGCCGACCCGTAAATCCCTCCGCAGAAAATAAACTGGTGTCCGTTCCCGCGATCAGCTGCTCTCTGTTTCAGGGTGCCGATATACTCCTGCTCTCCTTCGCCGGCAATAAGTACCTTGTATGACGAAAACACATCTTTTAAACCGGCAACGGCATCGATCAGATTCTCGATTCCTTTTTTAGGATTGATCCTCGAAAGGAACAGGATCGTTCCGGTTTTCTTCCAGTTGTGCTTAAGCTTAATCTGATCGGTTTTTATTCCGTTTTCAATAATCGTCATTTCAGTTTGAAATCCCAGCTTACGGATATTCTCAAATTCGGAGGCGGCGGTCGCGTGCAGGCAGGTAGCCCTGGTAATCGACTGGCGCTGGTAAAGCGACATGGCCAGATTTTTCTTGCGCGGGTTCCGTCTGAGTATCCATGGCTCCAGCATGCCGTGCGGGCTGATGATGACGGGGATCTTTCTCTTTCTGGCGCAGTTCTGGATGATCGTGTTAGGCAACTCCCAAATTCCGTTAATATGGATGATGTCAGGTTTCAACTCATCCAGCAGCCCGCCGATCCTGAGCCTGAACCCGATCAGTTTCCGGATGGACAGATCCACGCTGATGATCCTTGCCCCGTTAATCCTCGCGGGGTTGGAAGTGATCCCTGTTACTATGGTGACCTCTGCGTCTTTCGAGATCCGTTCCGTGAGGAGTTTCATATAGGTGGTTGTCCCTCCCGAACTATGATCGATCGACGTGATGAAATGTAAAACCTTAAGTCGTTTCATTTTGACAGATTAAATAAAAATTGAAAAACTTTCGGGAATGACGTTTCGGTTTTTTGCCGGGCCCGTACGTCCCCGACCAAAGTCAGGGCATTGCTGACCATGTCATGGATTTTGAGGTTGTCCCTGACAAAAAGCCGGGCATTTTTTCCCATCCACCGGATCTGATCCGCGGTCAAAGCCTCCATCACTTCTGTCAATTCATGGGTGTTGGTCACAATAATGCCGTTTTCCCTGTCTTTAATGTAAGCATATTCCACACATTGAAAGATATCTTCAGATCGTTTAAAGGTAATGACGGGTATCCCGTAGGCCATTGCTTCCACGATCGAGAGCCCGGTCCATGCCGGCTGAAAATACAGATCGGCAATAAAGAAAAGATCGTTCTTCAACGCGCGGTCGTAGACCTGCCCGAAGTCATACACATTCGGATATTTTTTCAGGTCAGGCTTATTTTTCCCGTCTCCAACAATAATGAATGCATATTTTTCGGGCGGCAGATGTTCAATGACTTCGATCAGCAGGTCAGGCCTCCGGTACGGATTATCAAAGCGTGCGCAAAAAATAAAGCACAGTGGCTGAAGGATCCCGTATTTTTCTTTTAACAGATGCTTCCGGTCGGTTGTCAGCGCCAGCAAATGGTCCGCGTCTGAGATCGTATTGTATAAAGCGGCAATGGGTTTTTCCGGGAAAGCGGCATTCCACAGTTGCTTTTCCTTTTCGGTATATACCCAAACTCCGTCAGAAAATCTGATCATCATTTTCAGGAACGGCGATAGTCTTTTTTCCTGTTTTAAATATCGTTTCACCGATATGCCGTGTCCCCAAAGGATGATCTTCTTCTTGTGAAGGGGTTTCGTAAGCAGTAACATCCAGGTGGTCAAATGTGCCACATGGAGCATCAGCACCAGGATTCTATACTTTTTTGAAAGAAGGGGCGCCGGGGAGTAAAGCAGGAAATCTTTCCAGCAAAGATTTCTGATCTTTTTTGCCCGGAAGCTGCTGATGTTAAAATTTTCTTTGATAGCTGTTTTTTCCCTTTCGTACGTGTACACATCACAGGCTGTTTTTTCATAGAGTATTTTAAAAAAATTTTCCCTGTAATGTGGAACAATTGGCTGTAGAATTGCAATCATCTCATAAGATTAACTGTTTTAAGTTGATAGATTTGGCGTGTTCCTTCGTGAATGGAATCGAAGGCAATTTTGGAACCGTCCGGACTCCAGCGCGGATGGAGGTCGCAGTGGATGCCACTGCGTGTAAACGCCAGTTTTTCCAGTCCGACAGTGCGGATCACTTTAGGGTCAGTCCCGGCAAGCAGTTGTTGCGATCTGCGCAGGTCCGGCGTATCATTGATCATTTTGAAACGGCCCAGGTCGGTCCTCCGGTTTTCTGAAACCTGAAACAGGAACAGGGTTCGGATGCCTTCCTTGTCCGGGTAAGTATCGCAGATAAACCAGTCCCGGTTGGCCGGGCAATACATCGGATGGCCGTCTTCAGTGACCAGCCCTTCTGCGATGTATGAGAGTTCGGGTTCGTAATCATCCCTGAGGTTTAACCAGTGAAAATTTGATTTTCCGACGTTCCCTCCGTTGGATATCACCCGTTTGATCATCTTTTTTGTGAAATGCAGAAGCTGAGTGGGGATCATCCGGTAAATGAGCGATCCCCGTAATTTTTCAACACCGGAGCCTGTTCTTCCCCAGATCATGAGATGGTGGTCGTCTTTCCAGTCAAAGTGGCTTAAAAATCCCTCAGCCAGGCAGCGAAGACCGGAGCCGTCCCTTCCTGTTGTGCACAGGCGGGTCATTTCTCCCCCGTCATTCAGTTTATAACGATGCAGAAATGCAATCCGCTTTTGGTCAGGGCTTAAAAGGATATGCGTGAGATAATGTTGCCGGCCGCTATCCGGTTTTTGTCTGAGTCCGGCAACATCCTTCACGCTGAGCAGCAATCTGCTTTCGCCGGTGTAGATGTTGTGAGCCCGGATCCCGGAATCTGACGGTGCATCCTCATGTTGCCCCGCATCGGCAAGGCCCGCGTAACCATAGGCGCCTAACCGGAACAGCCGGGCATAGTCCAGACCATAGGCCCACCCGTCGTTAGCCAGGCAGTGCGTGGGGAAACTGAGCGTGGCAAGCTGTTTCCGGCTGTCAGAATCATAGATTTTGCTGATAAACCTCCTTTTCTCCAGATCATTGACGATGACTGAGTTCGTGTTGCCGATCCATTGTTGCCGGGCGCCCTGCGGATAATTAAATGTCCGGGTTGTACCGAACGGGACAA
>CAZOYZ010000187.1:0-2602 GCA_964584045.1 uncultured Prolixibacteraceae bacterium
CTGCTGGCAGGCACTGCTTCCGCCCATGCTTTCCTGAATCCGGCAAGTGTACGTGCACAGCATCCGGATAAGAAAACAGACAAAAAATGTCCGGATTATCCGGGTAATACTCCGGTCATTTATGCAAGCCGCGCCGGATTAAAACTGGATAGCAATGTGTTGACAGGGGGTGGAACGGACGATACAGAAATCGTTCAGTCAATTCTGGACCTGGCGCCGAAAACGGGAAATCTTCATTTCATTATGGATGGCGCTTCGCTGATCAGAGGGATCAACATCCATTCTAATACGACGATCGAATGCCTGAATCCGTCATGTGGCTTCTTCCTTGCAGCTCAATCTAACCGTTCTGTGATCCAAAATGCCAATCTGAATCTGTCGGGAGAGCGAAAAGACAAGAATATCATGCTCTTGGGAGGTACCTATAATCAGAATTGCAAGGAACAGGTTCATCACCTCACCCGGGAAGGACAGGAAAAATGGGTCATCGCAATGGAATTCTACGGAGTTGAAAATTTTACCATGCGTGATGTGACCATTCGCGATCAACGCACTTTTGCCATGCTCGTGGCAAACTGGTTCCGTGTGAACATGGAAAACATTTCAATTGATCTGCCCGGCCATATGGACGCTCAAAATCAGGACGGCATTCATTTTTTTGGGCCGGGACAATTTCTGACCATGCGAAATATCCAGGGAAGCTCAGGTGACGATTTTATTGCTCTCGCGCCCGACGAACACGATGGCAAGTCCAGTATCACAGATGTTTTAATTGACGGCGTATTCCTGAATAATGCAGATCAGGGTATCCGGCTTTTGTCACGTGACGATGGCCGGCTTGATCGTGTGATCATTAAAAACATTACCGGAACTTACAGAAGTTTCGGGTTCTATATCGATCCGTGGTTCAAAGGTAAAGGAGGGAATTACGGGAGTATTATCATCGATACCGTCGACCTGCGTCAGACCAAACCGAATTATACGTACACAACACCCTTCCTCTTTCGGCTTGGAGGGAATATTGAAAGTATGGTATTCAGGAACATTCACCACCATAATCCATCGGATACCCGCTCCATCCTTGATGTAGGCTGGCCAACACCCGATAAGCATCATGATTCACTGAAAACCCATATCCGTTCTTTGGTGATTGACGGTCTTCATATTTACGAGCCAGGCAATCAATCCTCTGATGCAAGTTTTATTAAAGTTGTTGCCAATGTGGATCAAATGATTGTCCGAAATACAGAGATTATAAGAGCGCCCTCCGGGGAAGGTACGAAAGGCTGCCTGATTGAAACCTGCCCCACTGCAAAGATCAATACCCTGTTTATGAATAATATCTGCGCGAAAGGGATAAACAGCCTGTTACGGCATAAAAACAGTGAAATCGGAACGCTTCAATTAAATAATATCCTTGTCTCAGAGATTGAAGAGGCCGTAATTCTTGCAGAGAACGGTCATATAGGCAGCATCAATGCCGGTGAAGTATATGGGGCTGAACTCATCCATACCGATAAAAAAGGATGATGATGTTTTAAAACATATTCCCGCCTTAGTATAAAAACTGCAGGAATATCATTACTGACAAAACAGGATCAATCGCACAATGAATGCAGAAAATAAATATGCAAATTATACGGTGGAAGACTTTGTTCAGGATGCTGACTTCCGGGATTGGGTAGCTTCCAATGACGAAATAACCGCGCCCTTCTGGAAAAGCCTGATGGAAAATTTCCCTCATAAACAGGAAACGATCAAACTGGCTTACCAAATTACCGAGGCGCTGATCGTCAAAGAAAAAGCTTGCCCAAAGGAAGATTACAGCGATTCGATGAACTTTTTAAAAGAATACCTTTCCCGAAAAACGAGGCAAAAGAAACGATCGCTCTGGTGGAGCAGGGCTGCAGCCATATTCCTGTTACCTCTTCTCATGGCCGGGATGTATTTATACCTGGATCTTTATCCGGATGAAAGCTTGCAAACAATCCGGCATATCGTCCCTGACGGTGAAAAAAGCAAGGTCGTTCTGAATGATGGCACCAGTATCTGGCTCAATTCGGGATCAACGCTTTCCTACCAGACCAATGCCGCGTGCGTAAGGGAGGTGTCTTTAACCGGCGAGGCTTTCTTTGACGTGGTTAAAATGCCGGACAAACCGTTCCTGGTCAAAACCAAAGACTATACAGTGGAGGTGTACGGCACTCAATTCAACGTGAGAGCCTACAATGACAGGACGGCCTGCGAAACAATTCTAAAGGAAGGGATCGTCGCGATATCCCTAAAAAATCAAAAAACAGTAAAGCTGGAACCTGGTCAGCGCTTTTCCATGAATAACCAAAACCACTACGAGCTTTCCACGGTCAATCCGGACCTTTACCTGAACTGGAAGGATCATGTTCTGAGAATCAGCAACGAAGCGCTGGAAGACCTGATTATCCGGATGGAGCGATGGTATGGCGTAAAAATCCGGGTAGAAGATTTTGAAAGGGTAAGGAATTTAAGATATACCCTGACCATAAAAACAGAAAGTCTGAGGGAAATGCTCGGGCTCATGAACTATGTCACGCCGTTCAGCTATGAAATAAACGGCGAAGATGTC
>CAZOYZ010000187.1:2702-9226 GCA_964584045.1 uncultured Prolixibacteraceae bacterium
TCCCAGAATACGCGGCTCAATCTGAATGTAAACAATATTTCGATCAAGGAAGTATTGGCCCAACTGGAGGAACAGACGGAATTCCGGTTTTTATACAGCGACTCAAAGATTGATGTGGAGCGCAAGGTGAGCGCCAGCATGAATGGAAAGACCATCGAGGAAATCCTGACCAATATGTTCGAAGGAACAGATATTCAGTTCAGGATCATCGATCGACAAATCCTTTTATCCAACAAGGCCGACAAGCCGGGTGCCACGCAGCAGCAACGGATAACCGGCAAAGTGAGCGATGCGTATCAGCAGCCTTTGCCGGGCGTGACAATTATGGAAAAAGGAACCGGTAACGGAACCATCACTGATATTAATGGAAACTTCACCTTAGCGAATGTCCCCTCCAATGCGATCCTGATTTTTTCTTTTGTGGGAATGGAAACCCAGGAGGTTGCCCTGAACGGTCGGACAACATTAGCTATCCAAATGAAGGAAACCACCGTCGGATTGGAAGAGGTCGTGGCGATCGGTTATGGCTCAGTAAAAAGGAAAGATCTGACCAGTTCCATCACGACGGTCTCGTCTGAAGAATTGAACAAGGGCGTGATCCGGGACCCGGTGCTGGCCTTACAAGGGAAAGTTCCGGGACTGAATATTACCAAAGACGGGAGTCCGTACGGAACCGCTTCCATCACGTTGCGGGGCGTATCTTCATTAACATTAACAGGAGCGCCTTACTATATCGTCGACGGAATGCCGAACGCCCTTATGCCTGCGATTGACGATATTGTTTCGATTGACGTTCTCAAAGATGCCTCTGCAACTGCTATTTATGGTTCGCGTGCCGCCAACGGGGTGATCATTATTACAACCAAACGCGGAGAATCAGGGAAGCAGCTTATTTCATACAATTCCTATCTGGCGGTGGAAACAGTATCCAACAGCATCGACATGATGTCAGGCCAGGAATACCGCAAATATCTGTCCGATAATGGATTATCCTTAAATCCGGAAGATGACATGGGCGTGGACACCGACTGGCAGGATGAACTGACCCGGGTAGGGGTATCGCATAAGAACAGTTTATCCATCAGTGGCGGAACGAATAAAACCACCTACATCTCGAGCGTTGAGTATTATAAAAATGACGGGATTATCATGGGGACAAGCTTTGACCGGATTAATATGAGGGGAAGCATTGAGCAATACGGCTTCGATGACAGACTGAAACTGCAGTTTCAGATAGGTGGAAAAATTGATAATTCGGACAGGCTGATCGATCTGGAAACCGTTCTGAGAAATATGCTGATGTTCCAGCCGACGTATGCGGTGCACAAGGATGACGGCACATATGCTGAAAGAGTATCTACTGCCCCATACAACCCTGTCGCTTTAATCGAACAGCATGAGTATCAAACAAAGGATAAATCAATTTTTGGAAATATCCGTGCCGATCTTCATCTTATGGAAGGCCTGGACTACACGCTGAATATTTCCGGCAATAACGGACAAAGCATCAGTTCCATCTATTATTCAAAAGAATCCAGGATCGACCAGGGAAGCAATGGTTACGCCCGCCGCAATGCCTATGAAAGACAAAGTAAAGCCCTGGAAACCTATCTGTCGTACAAAAAAGAGATAAAAAACCATCATATCAGTCTCCTTGCCGGATATTCATGGCAGGAAGATGTTTCGGGCGACGGATTCCAGAGCTCAAATTTCAATTTTGTGTCGGATGATGTGCTCTATTATAACCTGGCCCTGGGAAGCGGTTATATTCCGGAATATGGAACAACGACGATTTCAACGATACGCATGATCTCAGGATATGGCCGTATCAATTATGAGTTAAACGATAAATACCTCCTGCAGGCTACAATAAGACGCGACGGTTCATCTGCTTTCGGGAAAAATGTACGATGGGGAACTTTTCCTTCGGCATCAGTAGGATGGAGGCTTATGGAAGAACCATTTATGAAGAACCTGAATATCTTCGATAACCTGAAAATACGTGCCGGCTATGGAACAAGCGGGAATTCGGCAGGTTTTGATCCTCTCTCCAGTTTGATAAGATGGGGAAAGGGTGGTTCATTTTATAAGCAGGGAAAGTGGATAACCGGTATTACACCCATTCAGACTGAAAATCCGGATCTGGCATGGGAACGCACCCATATGCTGAACGTCGGACTGGATTTTGCGATTCTCAAAGGAAGAGTAAGCGGAACGGTTGAATATTATAAAAAGACCACTGAAGGAATGATCTGGCAGTATACCGTGCCTGCAGAAAAATACTATGTGAATTGGATCAATGCCAACGTGGGTGAAATGAACAACAAAGGATGGGAATTTTCACTGGATGCAGTACCTGTTCAAACCCATGATTTCCGGTGGAATTCATCCCTGATCATGTCATTCAATAAAAACGAGGTGGTATCCTTGTCGAATGATATTTATCAGAGAGAGTATATCGATGTACACGGGGTCGGGCAACATGGCCAGTCGGGTAATCATTCCCACAGGATCCAGGAAGGATACCCGATCGGGCAGTTCTGCCTTTGGGAATATGCAGGGGAGAATGAATCAGGAGTTTCCCAGTTTGTATTGGCGGATGGGTCGTTATCGATCAATCCCTCAAGTCTTGACCGTAAAATCACGAAAGAAAATGCGCAACCGAAAGCCACCGGCGGGTGGAGTAATATCGTGACCTATAAAAATCTGACGCTTGACTTCTTATTGCGTGGCGTAACGGGGAATTATATTCTGAACACGACCCGGGCCGATTTGAATTATCCTGCAGAGGTGACCCGGTATAACCTGTCTAAAGAAGCGATCAATGAGCCGGTCAACAACACCAGGGCCAACTATACGTCCACCAGGTACCTCGAAAAGGGAGATTATATCCGTTTGGATAATATTACCCTGTCGTATACGCCGAAGATTTCTTCCCCGTTTCTTAAAAAACTCACCGTATATACCACGGTAAACAACGCCTTTGTGCTCACGAAATACAAAGGGATCGATCCTGAGATAGACATGGGAGGACTTAATCCCGGAATCGATGACCGGAATTTTTATCCGAAAACCCGTTCATTTATTTTTGGAGTGCGTGTAGACTTTTAATTTAAAACGCAACAATCAGCAAACATGAAAAAATATCACATCAAAAGCTTTGTTTATTCCATCGCTTTATCTTTATCCATACTAACCGGATGTACGGAACTTGATGTTCCGGTGATCTCTGAACTGACTCCCGACACGTTTCCAAAAACAGAAGAAGATTTTATTTCTGTTACCGGCGCGGTGTATTATTATCTTCACTTTAAATATTATACCATTAACCAGATCCTCATTCAGGAGCTTTCGGGCGATTGCGCGGTACTGACGGCCAACGGAGGAAACTGGTACGATGACGGAAGATACCAGAGATGGCACCTCCACCGGCCAAATGCCGACCAGCGGTTTCTCCGGGAATCCTGGACCGCTTGGTTCAATGGGATCAGTAAAATAAACAGCGTCCTTTCGTTACTGGAAGGTGCGGAAGATTCCGATGCCAAAAAAATGAGTATTGCTGAAATGAGAGTGATGCGGGCATTTTTTTACTTCATCATTCAGGATATGTGGGGCGGTGTGCCCATTTACGCACAATATGGGGCTGATGCAAAAGCACGTGACTCCCGGGCTGACGTATGCCAGTTTATTGAAGATGAAGTCGTGGCAGCCCTACCCGATTTGTCGGGAAAAACCGGTGATGAAACCTACACTAGGCCTACAAAATGGATGGCCAATGCCCTGTTAGCTAAGTTGTATCTGAACTGGGCCGTGTATACCGGACAAGCGGGTAGATGGAACGATGCAGTCGCCGCTTGTGACGCCGTTATCACCGAAGCGCAGACGAACGGAACCATTGCGCTGGATGCCGACTATCTGAAAGAGTTCTATCCCGACAACGGACCCCAGTTTAAGGATATCCTTTTTGCAATTCCCTGCGACGGGGTATATATGAAAGAACATATCCCGGCCCGTTACTGGCTGAATCCGGCTCATCGTTATGTATGGAATCTGCCTTTTGGCCCCAGTGGATGTGTGAAAGTCTGGCCGGAGTATTACAACAAATTCACCGCATGGGGCGACAATGATGTGAGAAAAAAGGTGTGGCTTACCGGGAAACAATACGCGTTGGACGGGACGACCCCCGTCATCATCAATACGACAAACAGCGGGTTGGACAGCAGGTACAGCGGGCCGGAACCAAAGGCTCCGGTGGCGTATCATCTTGAACTAACCCCTCAAATTGAATTCCGTGATCTGGAGACATTTGAAACAGGAAACGACCAGTTGGGGAAAGCAGTAGGGTATCGCCTTAACAAGTTTTATCCCGATCAAACGTCAATTACACGCGACCAAAACAACGACCTGCCGATTTTCAGGTACGCCGATGTCCTTTTGATGAAAGCCGAAGCATTGCTGAGGGGTGCTAATGCCACGATGGGACATACCCCCGTTTCACTGGCCAATCAGGTCCGCGCCCGTGCAAAAGCGCAACTTTACACGACCCTGGATCTCGATGAACTTTTGGACGAACGTGCAAGAGAACTGGTCTACGAAGGTTGGAGAAGAAATGACCTGATCCGATTCGGAAAATATGAAATCCCCTGGGGCGTTAAAACCGAAACGGATATCAACAAAAGGATTATGCCGATTCCTCAGCAGGCATTGGATCTGAACAACTTATTGGTTCAAAATCCAAGTTATTGAATCATTCTGTTAAGCCGGACGCTCGTCCGGCTTAACAGATCATGCACGCCCGGTAAATCATTCCAATAGAAACAGGAACAATCACTTGTTGTGCAAACCTTTGCATAAACTTATCCGGACATTTTCATCCTTTTTCTGATTTTTGGCCCTATTTTTATTTCCCGATCTGTTCGGCTAACTGAAAATACTAATACCTTAAAAATGAAACGTGAAATTATCCTTTTTGCAGTCCTTGCTGCTGTAACAGCCTGCACGCCTGGCGAACAGCCCGCTAAAGAAAACGGCAGCACAGTGATGATGGTTTGCCACCGGGGTGCTAACCGGCTGGCTCCCGAGAATACTTACGCGTCGGCCCAAAAAGCGATCGACGCAGGGGCAGTCTACGTAGAGGTAGACGTGCGAAGAAGCAAAGACGGCATCTATTATAATTTCCACAACAACTTTCTCGAACGGACGACAAACGGGAATGGTCTTTTTTCAGAAACTTCCTCTGAAGTGATCGACACCCTTGATGCAGGCGCCTGGTTTGCGCATGAGTTTGCCGGACAAAAAGTACCCCGCGTGTTTGAATTCCTGAAATGGATCAAAGGCAAGGCAAAAGTATACTTCGACATGAAAGATGTAAACCTGGCCGGCTTTGTTCCCGAAGTCATCGCAGCGGGACTGGAAAAGGACTGCTTTTTCTGGTTCTCCGATCCGCAGCAGGCAAAAGAGTTCAGGGAAATGTATCCTGATCTTGAATTAAAAGTCAACGCCTCAACGACCGAAGAACTCGACTCCCTGCAAACCCTTTATCGTCCTCAGATCATTGAGTGTTCAGTTGATAATCTGTCGGATCAGTTCATCCGCGCCTGTCACGAAAAAGGAATGAAAGTGATGCCCTGGATCCCTGGAAATGACTGGGAAGCTTACCGGTTGGCGTTGGCACACGACGTCGACATGATCAACCTGGATAATCCGGATGTGTTCGCCAATATGGCCGCGAATAACGGCGTGTATCAGGGCTACAAGCTGATCGCCCACCGGGGAGGTATCGTCGGGGGAAAGTTCAATGAATTTGATCCTGCATCTATTCAGGCGGCTGTTGATCAGGGATATTTTATGCTCGAGGTGGATGTTCACGATACCCGGGATGGCGTCCTGATCCTGAACCATGACCGGGATTTCAACCGTTTCTACGGTGACCCCCGGAGAGTCGATGAGATGACCTGGGAAGAAGTAAAAAGCCTGCGGGCAGAAGGAAAAAATTACCATCCGCTTTCATTTGAAGAATTTGCCGCGACGTACACGGGAAAAGTTAAACTGATGATCGATGTGAAAGAGAAAGATCCGACACCTGCCTTTTACCAAAAGCTTGGTGAGGTGATGGAAAAATACGGTTTCCTGAAGGATGCGTACTTTATAGACAACCTCGCCAAAGAGTATTTTTGGGGGAAAGCGAAGTTCGGGGTACGTATCAATGAGATGAGCGCCCTTAGGGAAAAATTTGAAAAAGGAGACGATGTGGCTTGTCATTACTTTCTCTTTGACTCCGGAACGAAGTTGAATTCGTCGTTGATTAAACTGTGCCAGAAGATTTCAATGACCGTCGTACCGTCGGTCAATTTCGGGCATTATCATGATGAAGACCCCGTGAGAGGGGCAAAACGTGATATTGAATTCCTGAAAGCCTGCGGGGTGACCGAGTTCCAGATCGATTCGGATTTTGACGACTGGCTGGAAAAATAGGAGGATTAACCAATCAAAAATAAACAAATGAAGAAAACAATTGGTGTTTT
>CAZOYZ010000188.1:0-2621 GCA_964584045.1 uncultured Prolixibacteraceae bacterium
CATATCGACCGGCTTTTTCAGGTCGAGCGGTAAATGCCCATAGATATCGTCCGGTGAACTGCGCGGCTCAACCGGTTCCTTTAAACCGGTCTCACGCTTTTTAATTTGCGGAAGTCCGGAAACAATTTCACGGCAAATGCGCAATGCATGGGCATCATCATGGGCCAGGTAATCAGCCACACCCGATACGGCCGTGTGTACCTCACCTCCTCCAAGTTCTTCCGCGTCAACCTCTTCCCCGGTGGCCGCCTTGACCAAAGGAGGACCGCCAATGAAGATCGTTCCCTGGTTGCGCACAATGATGGTTTCGTCACTCATGGCCGGCACGTAAGCCCCGCCGGCCGTACACGAGCCCATGACCACAGCGACCTGCGGGATCCCCGCGGCGGATAACCGGGCCTGATTATAGAAAACCCTTCCAAAATCGAAACGGTCGGGAAAAACCCTGGCCTGCTCGGGTAAAAAAATCCCCCCCGAGTCAACCAGATAAATACACGGCAATTTATTTTTAAAGGCGATTTCCTGCGCACGGACATGTTTTTTAATGGTCTCCCGGATATAGGTTCCGCCTTTCACGGTGGCATCATTGGCCACGATCATACATTCCCTCCCGTGGATCACTCCGATGCCGGTGACAATACCAGCCGAGGGGAATGTGTTCTCATATTGATCCCAGGCTGCGAAAGAAGACAACTCCAGAAAAGCAGTCTGCGGATCAACCAGCAGATCGATCCGCTCCCTGGCCGGCAATTTTCCCCGTTCACGATGTTTGCCGATCGCTTTTGCCGGTCCATGTGAACAAACCTGCTCGAGGCGGGATCTGTACAGTTCCATGACAGCCTGGTATGCAATTTTGTTATGATGAAACAACGATTGCTGAAGAGCGGCATAATCTTGTTTAAACCTTGTCATATTTTCGTTAACCACGAGAAATTCTCATTTTTCATCCAACAGCAAAAATCTTCTACTACGACAAAAAACGGGGACATAAGTTCAACAGCCACCTTTATTTTTTATGTTGAGAACCGACGCAAACGAAATTGCTGCTTACAACGTTGTTTCAAACTGAGTCATACACAGCTTGTCTGTTTTCATCCGGAATTTTTACTTCATTGAAAAAACTCATCCCCTTAAGCCGGCTGTTCGTTTTTGAGTACTCCTTTCCCCATTTTATGATGGATCTGATGTATTCAGGGCCTTTGGGAGGCAACTGGTAATTATGCGGCGAATCTCTGCGAATGACGGTATGTAAATAAATATCCATCGGGGCCAGATAATCAATAACTTTTTGGATCTCTTCAATTTCATGCTCTTTGTGACGGCCTTCACAGTAAGGCATGAGAAAATCAAATCCAACTTGTTTTAACGTTTGGGGATCATGTCCCCGGTCCAGTTGAAATCCTGCAATATCCCCATCTGACGGCGAGAAGCCCGTATAAAAACCATATTCAAAATTTGGATTGATCGATTTAATGAGATTTTTAAGATCAATCAGGGTGTCACGGATGCGTATGGCTTTCCATGCACGATACTCATCGACTGACAACTCCTCCACGTTTTTTCCCGTGTCTTGCTTTACACGCTGCCGGGTACTCTCACAATAACAGACATCTCCTCCGTAAGAAGGGTGTTCCAGTACGATGCCGTCAAGATCGGCGTATCTGTTCAGCACATCAGCTAGTTTATCCCGCATGTACTGATGGGCCTGAGCATTGTCACAACAGACAGACAGTGTTTCTATCGCTTCACGCTCGTAGTCACCGGCTTCCCTCCGGATCGTTTTTGTTGAATTTCCATCTGCCTTTGTTAAAAATCCTACCCCCGGATACCCTTCTTTTATTCCAATCATGCCCAGATATTTGATCTCAATATAAACCTTCATGTTTAATGCATGGGCCTTTTTGATTATCCGGGAAAAAAATTCGGTTTCTTCCCTGGCGTTTACCGCATGCCTGTCAATCTGATACTTAAGGTTCTTGTTCATGGCGGGCCATGCCAAACCATGATTCAGCGGTGAAAAGTAACCATGACTCGCCATCATGACAATTAAATGAGACATACCGTGCGCCTGCATTTCATCCAGCATCTTGCTGAAATAATCAAATCCTAATTTCCTGTCATTGGTTTCATAGGTCAGGCAAGTAGTCCAGCCAAAGTTCAATCCCCCCTTGCACCTTGCCACTTTTGAAGTGGCAGCATGGAAGAACGGTGCGCCCAAAGCCATCATCGAACTTTGTCTTATAAACGTCCGCCGGTGTAAACTTTTCATTTTAATGCTTTTCCAATTTCACGTACATATCATACAAACAGCTCTTTTTCAAGACACTAAAGTTCTTCTTAACCTTTCAGAACTCGACTTCAGCTTTTACAGCAAGGTGATCGGACGGATAATATTTACCAATCCGCTCGTTGATAATCTCATGAGATAATACCTTAATATGCTGATTCACGAAAATATAGTCAATTCTTTTTAAATCTTTGTTTTCGCCGTCAAACCAATAGTCCGTATAAATCTCGTCATTCTTTTCAACGGCGGTATAAAAAGCATCCTCCAAAACAACCCTGTAATTCTTACTCAACATGGTTCTAACCGGTTCTGATTCGGGAACGGAGTTAAAATC
>CAZOYZ010000188.1:2721-4955 GCA_964584045.1 uncultured Prolixibacteraceae bacterium
ACTGCTTTTTTCCAATGCTCCATCAACTGTGTTCGTTGGTCTTCACCAATTTCAGGCATATATCTTCTACGAAGCTTCCAGTTGCGGCTGACCGCGTCCAAAGAGTTAAAATCACCAATACCTAAAGCGCATAAGCAGGCTGCGCCTAAAGCCGTTGTTTCATTAATTACCGGGACATCAACCGGGATCCCCAGGACGTTCGCCTGAAACTGCATCAGGAACTGATTGACCGCTGCTCCCCCGTCAACACGCATCACATCAACCGGAATGCCCGAATCTTTCTGCATCACCTCCAGGTTTTCCGCAACCTGAAAAGCAATAGCCTCCAGGGTAGCTCTGGCCAGATGCGCCCGGGTCGTTCCCCCGGTGATGCCAAGCATCGTCCCTCTGGCATACTGATCCCAATAAGGAGCAGCAAGTCCTGTAAAGGCAGGAACAAAATATACTCCTCCCGTGTCGGGCACGGATCTTGCAAGGGCTTCCGTCTCTGCTGCGTCCGTGATAATCTGAAGTCCGTCACGTAACCACCGGACCGCTGCTCCTGCAATATAAACTCCCCCGTCCAGCGCATAGGAAAAATTTGTGCCCGTATCCCACGCCACTGTGGTGACTAACCCGTTTGGTGAAAAAACCGGTTTACCTCCTGTATTCATAAGCATAAAGCACCCGGTACCATAAGTTGTTTTTATAGTTCCTTCTTTGAAACATGCCTGTCCGAAAAGTGCAGCCGCCTGATCCACGGCGCTCCCTGCCACCGGCACCTTCGCACCGAAGAAAGCATTCGGTGAAGTATATCCGCTTATGCCCGAACTTTTAGTGATACCCGGAAGCATTGAAGCGGGAATGCCTGTCAATTCGATGATATCAGCGTCCCATTTTTTTTCGTGAAGGTTGTACAACATGGTTCTTGATGCCGTGGAAGCATCGGTCGTAAAAACGGAGCCCCCCGTCATTTTCCAAATCAGCCAGGTGTCCAGCGTTCCGGCCAGCAGTTCCCCTTTTTCTGCGCTTTCCTTTACATGTTCCACATGTTCCAGTATCCATTTTATTTTTAACGCAGAAAAATAAGCATCTACCGGAACACCTGTTTTTTGCGTGATCACAGTGCCGTAATCCTTCCTGAGGTCATCAGCCATTTTGGAAGTCCTCCTGTCCTGCCAGACAATCGCATTGTAAACAGGCTTGCCCGTGCGTTTTTCCCAAACCATGCATGTTTCACCCTGATTAGCCAGTCCTGTTGCCCTCAGGTCTTCTGCTTTTATTCCGGCATTCTTCAATGCCGATTCAACAGAATCCAGTACTTTCTGCCAAATTTCCACAGGGTCATGCTCAACCCAGCCCGGTTTAGGATAGTATTGTGTATGCTCCTGACAGCCTTTACCGCAAATCGTCCAGTCTTCATCAAAGATCAGCGCCGTTGTGCCGGTTGTGCCCTGATCTATGCCCAGATAATATCGTTTTTTCAATTTTCCAATTTTATATCGTTACTGATGAAGGATCCTTTCTCCAACCGCATGTGTTCACTCCGATCCGTCTCATATTTTAAATCCCTTGAGAACCAGAGCGCCAAAGCGATGGCCAGTATGCCCGAAACAAACTTTCCCAATACGACAGGAGTGATCATATCGGGCCTGACTCCTGCCGTGAATCCCAGGTGATCTCCCAGCGCCGCTGTTGCAGGTACAAGCCACGCCGTATTGATCACCTTACCTTTTGGGCTCATGTCCTTCATCATTTTATATACAGGGATGCTGTTGGCCAGGGTAATGATCATTCCTGCGGCGCTTACTGCATCCATTCCAAAACGCTGCCCTGCCCTTGTCAGCGGTTTATTCAGGATATCAACAATGAGTTTTAACACCGGAAAAGTTCCCAGCAGGATGATCCCGATTTGTGCAATAACGGGCATGGCATCCATAATTGGCGTCATTCAATACCCCCTGCCAGGATTCCAAAGGCCATAATCCAAATGATTACCTGATCAAACCCCATCACTAAAGTTTTCGGTTTTTAATAAGTTGTCTTGCTGCTTTGAAGCCATTGAAGTAACACCATTCCGCACCATGAAATCCGCCTAAAATATTGCCGGCTGCAAACCAGCCCGGTTGAGACAGTTCAAAATCATCGGTTACAAAAGGGATTCTTGTCACCGCATCCGCCTTTAATTTTCCCTGCATGACAAGTTCAGTGTTCGGGATCAGGTCTCCGCAAATCATCAAGCCGTCGCAGGGAAT
>CAZOYZ010000188.1:5055-9196 GCA_964584045.1 uncultured Prolixibacteraceae bacterium
GCCGGCCTTGAACCGGAGATCCATCCCCTTTCGGCCTGGGTCTTTTCGCGTGATCCGCATGCCATGATCACTGCGTCTGCGGTGATACTGACCTTTCCCTCTGCAGGATTCACGTAGGTCACCATTTTCTTTGCCGCATCGACCTCTATGACCTGGCTTTCCGGTTTTACCTGTGCCGCCGTTTTAAAAAGGCCTCTTTCCAGCCAGTCCGCATATTCGGCTCCGAAAACAGGAATACCTCCTTTCGACCATCGTATAAAGGTTCTCACTCCCCCCTTTTTCTTTTTGTACAGGGAAGAAATACCACCAATTCTGCTGTTGCGTTCGATAACGGCTATTGAATTCACGCCGGATTTGGACAACGCAACGGCTGCACCGACCCCTGCCGGACCTGCGCCAATGATAATGACACTAAAATGATTTACCGATTCCATTTCTCCTCCTTTACCTGCCGGTTCCAATAACTGATGCAATTTCACTTCCCGGTCCGCGCTTCGTTACCTTATTTAAAGGTATCTTACAATGCTCAGAAATAATCTGCGCCACACTAACCATGCAGTCGAACCCCTGACACCGGCCTGTTTGAGCACGGGTTCTGCGTTTTACCGCATCCAGCGTACGGGGTTTCAACGGTGAATCCAGTTGTTCAATGATTTCACCGCGGGTAATTTGCTCGCAAAAACAGACCATCTTTCCAAAATCAGGATTTTCAACGACCGCGCCGTCTTTATCATACGGACGCTTCCACCATCCCGGCCACTTGTCTTCAGGACGGCTGTCCGCGGCCGATAAATCCGGATCCAGCGCCAGCCCCATATCTTCATGCAACTTTTCGGTCAGGTATTCAGCCAACGCAGGAGAAGATGTAAATCCCGTGGAACGAATCCCGGCGACCGTCAGAATACCCGGATGACGATCATTGCTGCGGATCAGATAACTCCCCTGGCTGCAATTGGAACGTACGCCTGAATAAAGTCCGATGGAAGGTTGGTTATTTAATCCGGGATATAATTTTGAGGCTCCTTCTGCCAATTGCCTGAGTTTACCGGTCTCCGTACTTGTTATCTCACGATCTCCGTGTGAAAAATCCTCAGCGGTAGGACCTGCCATCAAATTCCCAAAGATGGTCGGTATCACCAGCACGCCTTTGGTTTGTTGGGTAGGAATAGGAAGCAGGATATGTTTTATGGCTGAATGACTGTATTTATCAAAGATCAGGAACTGGCCTCTCCTGGGATTTGTATCAAAGGGTTCCCCATGATACAGTTTTGCCAGTTTTTCGCTTCCAAGTCCGGCAACATTTACAATGATCCTTGCCGGGATCCTGGCTCCGTTTGCGGTGACAAGCGTTTTAATCGTTTCATCCGGATTTTCAAAGCCGGTGACTTCGGTGCCCAGCAGGATATCTGTCCCGTTTTCAAGGGCAACTTCAGAAAAAGCAATGCAGGCTGTGAACGGGTCAGCGATGGACTCGCCCGGGATCAACAGGCCTCCCCGGACATCTTTGCCGGCCTCAGGCTCAAGTTCCTGTATTTTCTCCGGCCTCAGCAGTTGAACATCAGAAACGCCGTTTTTCTGAGCCTTCTCATAGATGTTCTTCAACTGTTGGCTTTGTTCCTCGTCAATGGCCAGCAGCAATGCACCGCGCCTTTCAAAGGGCACTTTGAGTTTTTCGGCCAATTCCGGCCATTGCCGGGACGCCTTTGTCACAAGAGCAGATTCCAGCGTCCCGACCGGAGCGTCGAAGCCCGTGTGAATAATGGCGCTGCTGCCCTTGCTGGTACCCTCACCTACGTCAAAATTCTTATCCAGTAAAAGAACTTTCATTTTGTATCCGGAAAGCTTGCAGGCCAGGGCGCAGCCCACAATACCTGCTCCGATGATGGCCACATCGTAGGGATCAGCACTTAACGATGAGGGGTCATCAAACAGCAGCGATTTGTCGAAGTCTGCGTCGGGCCAATCATAACGAATTTTTCCCTGTTTACTCATTATCGGCTTGATTTTGATGAATAATCGAATTTTGCCAGCACTTCACGCGCAATTGTCTTATCGTTCAGAACAAAAACCGAATAGCGGTCTCCCCCCTTATAAACCCGGATCACAATATGGCCCGACTGTGACCGATAGGACCGGTCAATCAACGGACCAATGACCAGCCTGTTTGCCTCCAGCATCGCGGTTGCAAACAGGTCCCTTTCATCCGGATACAGTTCTCTTGACGTAATCCTCCTAAGTACGTCCATTCCCGGATGGTCTGACGACCAGACTTGCTGAATCCAGACCCGCGGACGAAGGCAACTGACAAAAAAACTGTTGAGCGAACTCCGGTTACCATGGTGGTTCAACGTGGCCACATCTACGGGGCCAATTACCGGTGCAGCTTTCGTCTCCATACTGTTCAGATCATTTTGACCAAATTGGTCAATGCCTCCGATATCGCCTCCCGTATAGTAGTCAAACGCTCCGTAACTGATCCTGATCCCGGCACTAAGCTCATTTTCGCCATGATATTCCCCCTGTTTGACCAACTGAAAATTCCGGTCAGGAACATCACTGCCTATCTCACCATTAGCAAACAGGTTTTTTACCCTGAAAGAAGCAAACCGCTTTGAGTCGTGTCTCAGTCTGATCTGACTGACAGAATCCACCTTGAATTTTTCATAGACCAGTCCGTTCGTTTTTGCCTGATAACGGGTAAACTTCCAGTATTCCTGCAAAGTACCCAACATCGAATATGGATCTGTGTCCAATTCAAGGTTTTTTTGTGTTTTCCGGTCCCTGAAGTCAACCGGAAAATCATACCCCCGGTCAATCAGCGTCTTTACCGGAATGATCGTTCCAAGTTCAGTGATCCCGGTCAGTAAATATCCGCCCTGCGCTTGCCGTTTTTTTAACCGGTCAATCTCGCCGAAATGATCATCATGAAAGTGCGTGATCAGCGCATAGTCGATCACGGCATTCTTTCCTTCAGGATGAAACTGATAAATATAGTCTGCAACCCATTGAGCCGGAGTTTTGGAATGATCCGGCACCGCAGGCGCATTCCGTTCAGAAAGGATCCGCGGATGCGTCTCAGACATGTCACCGCAGTCAATAAGGAGACTTGTTCCGTCAGGAAATATCAAAAATGTGGCATTGCCTCTTCCGGTGCTAATATGGTGAATATCCAGAAAACCTTCCTCCCAGGGCTGAAGTTCATCGGTTTGTCCGGCAGCAAAGCCTGAAAACAATAGGAATAAAGCACTGATGCTTACGATCCGGAACAGGTGTTTCTTAATCATATTTACAAGTTAATCAGAGGGATGTAAGGCAGATCGTATTCTGCCTTACATCCGTTCATACTATTTATTTTCCCACCATACCGGGGTGGCGTATACGTCAGGTCCCTGCCGTGACACAGCAGCGTCATAATTTGCTTTATTCAGCGCCTGCTCCTCTGTCACATATTTGAATCTGCTTGGATAATCCGGAAGTAAAGCATCCGGGCCAGGCTTGATCTGCTTGGGAAAGCCGGTCCTCTTGAATTCCATGAACCCCTGAAAGTCGGTATAAAATAAGGCAAGCCATTTTTGGGTGATGATCGTTTCCAGTTTCCCGTCGAAAGCAACCGGCGCCGTCACGTCTGTATTGCCGGAAGTTTTTTGCAGGTAGTCAGCCGGCATCGCCACACCCCAGTAGTCAAAATTAAGCATGATCCCCTGCTCATAAGCTTCTTTTGCATCCACGACACCGGCCAATGACGGGTATCTTACGGCGGCTTCCGCCTTTAGAAAGTTCACTTCCGAGCAAAGCATGATGATCCCTTTCAAGAGATTGGGAATGTTGTAAAAATCGCTGTTGAAGGGTGACAGGTTGGAAGGCCCGCCCTTATAGGTGTAGGCATCTCCGTCAACCATTCCGTTAATCATGCCCGACCATTCCGGATTTCCTGCGGCAATCGAATTGGATGAAGCATTATACCATTTTTTCTCCCTTGGGTCATCGTATGCCTCAAGCACTGCTTCCACGGTTTCACTCATTCTAAATTCATCAAATGATCCTGCAACATACGATCCTTCCTTAGTCCTGGGATGAACATTCGGTTTCGTTGTCGTGTAGGTCAGGGCTGCATTATCTGCATTGGTTTCAATTAACGGGT
>CAZOYZ010000189.1:0-9166 GCA_964584045.1 uncultured Prolixibacteraceae bacterium
TCATGTGCACCGGCATAATGGCTTTGGTGTTTTTATTAATCCTGCGTTCTACATCCTCCGGATTGACCTGAAAAGAATACCGATCGATATCGGCAAGCACAGGAAGCGCCCTGGCAGACAGGATAGCCGAGATAGTTCCCGGGTCGGTATATGGAGAAGTAATTACCTCATCGCCGGGGCCTAAGCCAAGCGCTTCGACTGAAGTATGGAGCGCCTGAGTGCCGGAACCGACTGCAACACAACGGGCAACCTCCAGCATCTCCGCATATTTCTTTTCAAAAGTAGGAACTGTTCCGTTTTTTGACTGAATGCGGCACCAAATACCGCTTTGGGTTGTCTTTTCAATCATATCCAGAACATTCTGATCCACATAGGGCCATTCCGGCCAACTTTTATTTTTGCGTACCGGCTCACCTCCCAGAATAGCCAGTTTTCCTGAATTGCCGGATATCTTTCCGATAGCCGGAACTGCACCCGATGCGGCCAGGCCAACGGTACTCAACGATACTGTACCAATGAACCGGCGACGCGATACATTATTTTTTTTCATAGTAGCGATTATTAAGTTATTCTAATTAAATCCTGTCTTGATTACCTGATATTTTTGTCGATTTTTAAGGATTCTGGTGACAAACAACAGGGGACCAACTTTAGTTCCGGGTTGATCTCCCTGGCTGCCCGGGCAAAATTTTCAACATATTCAGGTGTAAAGAAATCCAGGTTGTGGACAAAATCATCGATGCTCCAGGCAACCAGGTTGGGCCTTGAAAGGCTCAACCTGGCCAGCTCGGTGGCCCATTTTTCAAAATCCAGCCGGTAAGGTTCGGAATAACCTCTTTTTGTTCGTGATGGGGATTCCGAAAGAGGAACCATGGAGACTCATACATTCAGCCTGGCATGACCTGCCTTGCGTAAGAACTTTCTGACCACTTATTCAGTGATCGTGAGTTCAATTTTTTTGATGATCTGTTTGGTCGCGTCGATCGAGTTGTTTGACGCGATGAAATAAGCCGTGTACGTACCTGGAGTGGTATACGTATAAGCATATCCTTCCGACTGGGTCTCCTTGCTTTTGAGCGGGGTTGCCAGATCTGGCCCCAAATCGACTTCATCTGAGTAAATGGGGCCACTGACCGCCCAGTTCTCACTCAACGGATCATTCCAGGGGCTGTCGGGATCGTAGGGAACAAAAACGGGCAGTACGGCACTCGGATCGTATTCCGGACTTTCCGGATCATAGATCGGATTCTCCGGATCATAGATGGGGTTTTCCGGATCATAGACCGGATCATTGGGATCTTTGTAAATATTTCCCAAAAGAGATACCCGTGTGTTGGTGATCACCGATCGTGCAGGGGCGTTTTCCGGATTTTCATCGACAATCCGGAAGTTGGCATACAACAGGTTGCAAATGGCAAGATTCATGGTACCAAGCTGTTTTTTGCTGGTTACCGCGAAGTTCTCGATCATCCAGGTACGCGACCAGCCATTCTCTACCTGAGGCCTGTTGATATATTTAAATGCAAAATAAATCGGATTACCCGCAGTCAGCCATTCGGAGATATCGAGATTGCCCGACGCTTTAAACGTAGCATTGGCTCCGAGGGTAAAACTGCCGGTGATGTCGCTCCAGGTCGCACTTTTTACGCTTGCCAGATTGTCATAATTGCCATCGAAATCGGTTGAATATAAAACGGACAACTGATTCTCCTGGGTGCCGTCGGTTACTGCCGAAGTAAATGAAACGAGCGCTCCCTCATTGGCGACATCCACGACCCTGCCATCCTTAAAGGCGTAATCCTTCAACAACTCGCCCGAGTAAAACGCGATATTGTCGACCTGCCCGGTAAAGGTAAAAAAGATTTCCTGCCCTGCCGGAACGGTGGTTGACCCGACGGATACGTCAAAGGTTGGCCTGTCAACAACCAGTTCCGTTTCACAGCCTGTCATTATCATTAAGAATACCAATAATTTGAATATTTTAGACTTCATAATTCAGGATTTTAAAAGTTAAACAGTGATCATTCCCATCCGGGATTTTGTTGAATGGCCAGATTGACGTTCAGTTCAGCGCTGGGGATCGCCATTAAAAGGTGTTTTGCTTCCACGTTGTTATAAGCTTTTATATACCACGCTGTAGGAACCTGAAAGGCAATATAATTGGCCATGTCCTGCATGGTTTCAACAAATATCCCCCAGCGGATCAGGTCCGATTTACGCATTCCCTCAAAATTCAGCTCGCGCATCCGTTCATCCATGATCAGTTGCCGGAAGCTTTCTTTGGACGCATAATCCTCAGATTTGACGTTTGCCTCCTCTTTGAGATAGATTTCGGCGACAGCTTCAGCGCCGCTACCGCCCCCTCCGGTGATAGTGATCGTCGGTAGGGTCGAGTAACTTCCTGATTTATAAAAAGTGACGGCGTCCCGGGTTAAGGTGATCGCTGTGACGGAGCCATTTGCAACAGTGGCCGTGGCCTCAGCGCCTCCATTCCCGGAAAAGGTAACGGTGGGTGCGGTGGCATAACCTGTACCGCCATTGGTCACGGTGATGCTTTTGATGCCGGATGCCCAGCCTCTTTGCCGAACCTGGTTCACGGCTGCGATCGCTTCGGCAGTCGGACCGTTCAGTTCATTTTCGGCTTCCGCGTACATGAGCAGAATATCGGAAAAACGCAAAAGCGGCATATTCTGAGGAGTAGTCGTGGCATGTTTCGGGAGGAGGGTTTCATATTCCCTTCTCCATTTAGCCGGGGTACGCGCAAATTTTTGCGCGGCGGTTGAGGCTTCACCGGTAAATGTTTTGGCGCCGTTTTCCCCGGTTGAGTTATAGGTGAAAAATTGGATACTCCAGAATTTTCGCAAGTCGCCCGGTTCAAAACTATCATATAATTTTGGAGTAATTGACATGTAGGCATCCGCTCTCCCCGTATTGGTTGCAGTGGAAGGTACTCTCAGACCATTATGCCAGCCCACCTGTCCGGTCTCCGTATAACTATCCTGGCGGTTGCCCCAGAACTCCGCTTCCCAGATGCTTTCACGGATGTCGTACGCATCGGCTGCATAATTGATAAATACCTGGGCAAAACTGGGATTCAGGGAGTGATTCGCCACCGGATCGTCCATCACCATTTTTGCCCATTTTTTTGCTTCCGTGTATTTTGAAACGTCGTTGACCGGATTGCCTGCCATATAAAGATTGACCCGTGCTAAAAGTCCCCGGACAGCCGATTTGCTCACCTGGCCGCCGAACCCGATGTCGGTAATATCCATAACCAATCCCTCCGCTTCGGTCATGTCCTTGATGATCTGTTCATAGATGGTTTTCGCGTCAGCACTGGGCGTGTCGACGTCCTCGACCGATACCGTGGGGGTCACCTTTAAAGGAACTCCGCCAAAGAACTGGGCAAGCATGAAATAATAATACCCTCTGAGAAATAAAACCTCACCTTTAACATGGTCACGGAACTCCTGACTTAACCCGGTGTTATTGTCGACATTGGCCAGGACATTGTTTGCCCGGTTGATCCCGTTGTAGAGGTTTTGCCAGAAACCTGAATTATAGCCGTCACTTGGCGTGTTATTATGGAACCATGGTCCAACGGTAAGTGATGATCGGTTCATATAACCTTCATCGGCTGCAAAGCCCAGCAGGTAATTCGCTCTCGTACCCCATAAATTGGTCGTTCCAAGGTTGTCATAGACGCTTGCTTTCGCGTAATTCAACTGTTCCTCGGTCTGATAATACGTCTCGGGTGCCAGGAAGTCCGACGGTACCGTGTCAAGAAAGTTATTACATGAAAACAAAATGGCTGTTATGATGATCAAATACTGTTTTTTCTTCATTTTGGTTCGGTTTAACAGTTAAAATGTTGCTTTTACACCAAATACGATGGTTTGCGCCTGAGGATAAGCCGAGAAGTCATAACCCGGAGCCAGGGTGTTGTTCCCGCTCACAGATACTTCCGGATCCAGGCCCGAATAGTTGGTCAGCGTATACAGGTTTTGAGCCGAGACGCTGAGTATCAAATCTCTCATATAAAATTTACTGCAGAATTGACGGGGTAGTGCATAATCCAGCGATATAGTCTTCAGCCTCAGGTAAGAACCATCTTCCACCACCCTTGAAGAGTGATAACCAACAGGCCCTTCTCCTCCTGATCTGAAATTTCTGCTGTCCTGGTTTTCGGCGGTCCACCGATCTACATAGCTGGCAAACTGGTTCATATTGATCCTGCTGTTGCTGTTCCCTTCAAACATGAGCCTGTTTGCATTATAAATATTATTTCCGTACGACCATTGCAGAAAAATATTCATGGAAAATTGTTTATACACCAGGTTATTGAGGAATCCTCCGATATGGATGGGCTGTCCTCTTCCGATAACGGTTTTGTCGTAGGTGTTGACCACCAGATCACCGTTCAGGTCCTTGTACTTAATGTCTCCGGGTTGAATGGATTCCCGGGCATCCCCATTGGTCGTTATCGATTTTTTGAGAATGTACACGCCCGGTACAGGATTATCGAAATCATCGTACTGATAATTTCCGTCCCAGACATACGCGTACATCATCCCGGTGGGTCGGCCAATCTCGGACAGGTATAATGGTGTGCTGTATTGTGACTCATATTTTGGCACATATGTCAGGATCTGTTGTCCTCTGGTCAAATCAATAATTTTATTTTTATTGAAGCTGATGTTGAAGTTGCTGGTCCACCGGAATGACCGGGTTTGCACGTTAACGGTATTCAGGGTGATTTCCAGCCCTTCATTTTTCAAACTGCCTATATTTTTTACGCTTGAGGTAAATCCGGTGGTGGGCGGCAAAGGAGCTTTCAATAGCAGATCGGTAGTCGTATTCCGGTAAAGATCGACTTCCAGGCTGATCCGTTTGTCAAAAAGTCCGAGCTCATACCCGATGTCCAGCTTGGTGGTTTTTTCCCATTTCAGATCATCATTGGCCATCTGAGAGATATATACGGAGCCGGTTGGGGTTTGGTTGTTATAGGAATAACCGCTCAGTGCCTGAGTGAGACTGGCAAAACGGGTAAAATCGCCAACCCGGTTGTTCCCGTTTGTCCCGTAACTGAACCGTATTTTGGAATTGCTGATAAAAGGGAGCGCGTCTTTAAAAAAAGGTTCCTGTTCCATATTCCAGGCAACAGCAAGCCCGGGAAAGTATCCCCATTTATTTTTGGGTGAAAACTTCGAGGAACCGTCTGCCCGGAAGGTACCTGAAAGAATGTACTTCGATTTGTAGCTGTAGTCCCACCGGGTGGCATAGGAACACAGCGTGCTTTCCGAATCATTGGAAACGGGGTCAAAAGGAACTCCTTCATCCAGCCCTTTGATCCCAAGCGATTCATTAGGAACGAGCTTACTGGAAAAGCCGTTGGCGTGTGACGCATATTTGTTCAGACTAAACAGGGCTAACCCTTTTAGAGAGTGGTTTTCACCGAATTTCCTGTCGTAAGTAAGAATGTGTTCATTGATCCAGGATTTCACGTTACCCGTGTACAAAGTGCCCCAAATCCCGTTCACGTTATTGGGATTATTCGGATTACCCTGTGCCGTTTTTGAATTATAAAAGCGTTCATTCTGAGCGATTTGGATCCTGGTTCCCCCGGTGATTTTTAAGACCAGACCTTTTAAGATCTCGTAACTGACATACCCATTGGCTTCCAGGAGGTTCGTCCGGTTTACCTGGTGCTGGTTCTGAAGATCGATAAACGGGTTGACCCGGACATCGCCGCCATAAATAGCATCTTCATCGACATCGGAGGTCACAAGGTCGTCTGTCTGGTCGGGCTCCGGCGCGACAGGACGATACACCCAGGTCCGGAATAAAGCGGCACTGGATGTACTGTTGGCCGAAGAAAAAGTCGATACGGACTGTCCGTAAGAGCTCACGCCACTGTAATTGGCGGTCAGACCAGTTTTTATTTTTGGAGAGATTTCCTGGTCCAGGGTAATCCTGCCGTTGTAACGTTTCAGACCGGTATTGATGATAATCCCACCCTGATCATACAATGATCCGGATATCGAATACTTGGTTTCTTCGGTACCTCCGCGGATAGCCATGTTGTAAATGTTAACACTTCCTGTCCGGAATACCAGATCGGTCCAGTCGATCCCTTTCACATCCCGGTAATAATCCAGCGTTCTCCCATCGGCCAGATAGTCCTTTGAAGTTTGAAGGCCGGGATCCATTTCGTTGATGTATTTCACAAATTCATACGGGCTCATCACTTCCATCCGTCTCCAGTTATTCTGGATCCCCAAAGAAGCGCTTAACGTAATAACAGGTTTACTCACCAGACCTCTTTTGGTATTGATCAGGATGACGCCGTTGGAAGCCCGCGAACCGTATATGGCCGTTGAAGATGCATCCTTCAACACCGTCATCGATTCAATTTCCTCGGGATTGAGCATCGCCGGATCAGGATCCTCGACCGGGAACCCGTCAATCACATACAGGGGCGATGTGCTTTGGGTAAGCGAATTGTTACCCCGGATGATAATATCCGGAGCATCACCAGGCTGCCCGCTGGTTGCCGAGACCTGCAGCCCTGCCACGCGACCGGCCAATGCCTCTGTAAATGAACTGACAGGGGCTTTTATCAGTGATTTCACTTCCACATTGCCTACGGCGCCGGTCAGGTCACTCTTTTTAACCGAACCGTAACCAATGGCGATTACTTCTTCAAGGCCGATCGTCTCTTCCTGAAGGGTTACGTCAATGACCGATCTCCCGGAAACCGGAATTTCCAGTTGCTTCATCCCCACGAACGAAAAAATCAGCGTACTACCCGGCGGTACTCCGGGAAGATTATAATTTCCTCGTGCATCAGTGATCGTGCCTCTTGTCATACCCTTAATCACGACAGAGGCTCCCGGCAAAGGTTGTCCGGATGTTTCCAGCACTTTCCCGCTAATGTTCCTTTGCTGTGCAGAAGGAACAGGCGCTTCCCGGGCTGTTAAAACAATTTGCCTGTCATAGATGGAATAGTTAATCTCTCCATCTGCAAACAGTCGGTTGAGCACGGTATTTATCCCGGCATCATGGATGTCTACCGTGTAATTTTTGTTCACATCGATCTCATACTTGTTATAGGCAAAACGATATTTGGAAGTATTCTCAATCTGCATTAAGATATCTGCCAGTTTCGTCTGCCTCACAGAAATGGAGATCCCGGAATTTTGAGAGTACGAATCCAATGCAAGTGACTGGATTACGAAAAGTAATGATATACAAAAAATTAATCGCATCATGAGGAACATTTTTTTAAAAGCAGGGGGATACCATGCTTTATACTTGCCAATTTTTTTCATACATTTGAAAATTAGTAAGGTTAATAACTAACGAAGGACTTTACTGATTTGCGGGATTGCATTGCAGTGCTTTCCCGCATTTTTTGTTTTGATTTTTCGATAGGCTATTTATTTTTAATGATTACTTTCTTCTTTGAATAGCGATTGCTATTGAGCATCTTTCTGTCTTCAATCAGGCATTTTACAGGTGAGATCAATGTCAGCAGGTTCAACGCATCTTCGAGGGTTTCGTTTTCCAGTACCAGCCTGACCTGATGCTTGTCAAGATTTTTTGTTTGTAAGTCAAACTCGATATGATAAAACCGGCCAAGTTTAAGACAGGCTTCCTTTAACGGAATCTCATTCAGGATCAGCTTTCCGTCCTTCCACGCAAGGTAGTCGGCAACATCGACTTTTGATTTCTCAATCGTATGATTTTTGGGATGATAGACTGCCCGTTCATTGGAAATCAGATTGACTGCATCCCTTCGACCCGGCGGGTTCAGCTTCACACTGCCTTGTTCCAGTACAACCTCACAGGTAATATCTCCGGCATAGGCGGAAACGTTGAATTTTGTTCCACGTACCTGAATGGTAAGCCCAACGGGGGTAGTGACGATAAAAGGTTGTTTTTCCTTATGGCTCACATTGAAAAAAGCCAGGCCATTCAGGTCGACAATACGCTGATCATGATCATCAACAGAATATTTCAGTTCAGAACCTGATCCCAGCCATCCGGTAGTTCCGTCCGGAAGTCTGAACTGATTGCGGAATCCGGTTTGTGAAATAAATTCGACCTGCTGATCTTTTTTGACGTTACGGATGTGGTCAAAAGTAAGGATACTTGCGGTAAGGAATAATCCAACAATGAATATGGCGGCGATCTGGTAAAAGTTCAGGTACACACCACGTCTGTTTGCAAAAGTGAAGCCTTTCCGGTTATCGATTGCATAAGAAAGCTTATAAAAAGCGTGTTCCAAATCGGGAATGTTGTCAGCGTCGGGGACAAACTGCTCCCATTGTTCTTTGATAATAACCTTTGTTTCTTCATTCAGGTTCTTGTCTGCAAAGTATTTCACAAGCATCTTTTGGTCGAGAAGGGTGAACTTCTGACTGAAGACCTGATCAATATGTTTTCTGTGGATCACCATTTCCGGCACCTTTTTAAGATAGTATCAACTCGTCTTAAAAACGTATCCCCCGAAACGGAACTTTTTGAAAAAAAATTTAATCCGGATTTGGACGGATAAATAGGAATAAAAACAAAATACTGGCTAAGCGATTGTTTTCCTTTGCTTTGCTGATGATAAACTTTCTCGCAAAGAGTAGTTGCTTCTTTACAAATTGTTCACTTAAACCCAACTCTTCACTTATTTCACGATTTTTTAATCCCTCTTTGAAGTTCAAATTAAAAATTTCTTTTCTCCGGGGAGGTAGTAATTCAATGATTGCATTGATTTCTTTTGTAAATTTCAGATAATCAATATGATCTTCTTCTTTTAGGGAATCAAGAAGGTACTCTTCAGCAAAGATCCGGATATATTTTTCTTCCCTGTTCCTTTTTAAAAATCGTTGACGGATATTGTTATAGGCGATTGTAAATAAATAGGATTGAAAAGAATAGTTCGTTTTCAGTAAGTGCCGGTTTTCCCAAATCTTCAGAAAAACTTCATTCAGCAGATCTTCCGCATCATTTTTCTCTCTCAGATATCTTAATGAAAACTGATATACCTGCGTACCGTATTTTTCAAACAAGATTTTAAAAGCCAGCTTATCTCCTTGCTGAAGGAAAGCTACCAGACGGTCATTCGTATCGTTTGTCTTTAATTTCAATCTGTCCGGATATTAGTCGGTTT
>CAZOYZ010000190.1:0-9165 GCA_964584045.1 uncultured Prolixibacteraceae bacterium
TACGTGCCTGTCACGCACGGGGTCGCGGGTTCGAGTCCCGTCCGGACCGCTCCAAAAGAAGCCAATCAGTTGATAAATAACTGGTTGGCTTTTTGCTTAGCTGGAAATTCCCCAGATATTCCCCATTTATATAAAAAACACCCTAGAAATTGCTCTTTGAGGGTGTTGTTTGCATTTATAAATACGGGGGTGAAAACGAAAAGTACAGAAAATGTAATAATAAAAAACAACTGGAATGCTTGTGAATAAAAGAAAGTAGAAGATTTATAATACAGGCTGATAAAAAAACCAAATGTACATTTGCTTTAATTTTGCTTTAATAATTCAGGCTTTTTGATTTTAATTTTAGGCCATCATGTTAATATACCTTTAATGTTTGTTTAATTGGGTGTCTAATATGGGCTAAAATGCTTGTTATTTAACGATTTTAGATTAGTTGCAGTTGGTCATTCATCCGGGAAAATAGAGGCTATTTCAGGCGGTTTTTTGACCGCTTTTTTTATTCCTTCACTTGACGGTTAAAAACATCAAAAAGTGAGTTGGAGTGACAGTTGGAGTGACAAAATAAGGGAGTTGGAGTGACATTACGACTGCAAAAAAAGTGTCCTACGGATACCCTAACATACAGTTTTTAGGCGAGTGCCCCCCCCTAACGTCACTTTTTTAACACATATTTTTTTACATATTACATATATATAAAATACAATATATTAGGTTATTACATAATTTATTTCTTATATTTGGTGTGAAAAAACTGCGCAAAATATGGATATGAAGAAAATTAAGCCGAAAAAATCATGGTTTATACCTGATGATTTAATAAGTCAAATAACACCTGGCATGCTGGATTATTACCTTGCTTGGTCAATAAAGCAAATGGACTATATTAACGAAACAGCAAGAAGCATTAACCAAAGAGTGTGCGCTTTTCTTGGTGCTTTTATGGTGATAATCACGCCGTTTATTAACATTGTAATTAAAAGAGAGAGCATCTCTTCTTTTACTATTGCTTTGTTGGCAGTAGATGTAATTGTTATTCTGGCAATGATAATTTTATTATTTCCAAAGAAAATACTGCCAACCGGTATACGGCCAGAAGATCATATTACCAAGGAAATGCTTAAACATATTAAAACTGTTCCGCTTGATAATAAAGATGATAGATTTAAGGTTGTGTATATTGAATGTTACAACCGAGATGGACTAATTCAAGAAAAAGCAAATAATGGCCGTCTAAGAACTTTGCGAATTCTTATGCTAATGATGGCATTAACAGTTATTATTTCTTATTCTTTTCTGGCTTTTGGTCTTTTGTAGGTAATCTGTTAAGCATCCCTTTTGGTACGTTTGGAATAATGCTACGATCTGTAGTTTCAGGTGATTTTTCCCTTCCTGTTGGTTTCTGCGTTTTCTTGCTCATAAAAATTACATTATCAGTTGATTTTTTTCATACAGCCGAGTACGGAAAATACTCTTTTATCTGATCATCAGTAATCATACTTATCTATTCTACCCGTATCACTCCAATCACCAGCGCAATATCAGTAATGTCGGTAAGTGGCACGTCAAAGGGTTTGTATTTCTCGTTGTCGGAGACCAGGAGGATGCAGCCGTCCTTTTCTGATGGGTTTACACGCTTGATCATCACACCCTGGCTGTTTGTATTGAGGGCGTATATCTTGTTCCATTGGAAGAACAGCCTTTCTTTCACTATCATGCAGGCCACTACGTCTCCGGAGCTGTATTTTGGATACATACTGTTGCCCTTGACGCGGATAAGGAAGTCCGCGTGCTTGAATTCGGCTACATAATAATATTCTTCAATGCGCTGATCATCAAAAGCCGGGGTTCCGTATCCGGCAAAAGCTTCCGTGGGGATGAGTGGGATGGGCTTGCCTTTGTACTTGCCGAGACATAGCGCTGCCGGATCCACAGGTATTGCGACTGGATCAGTCGCGCGGATCATCTCACCTTTACCTGTTATTAACCATTCGGGATTAATATCCTTATGACTGTCAAAAATAAGTGACAATTTGTCGGATCCTAGAGATCCATTGTTATTCATATTGCTAAGATTTCCCCTAGACAATTTGCAGGATTCTTCAAATTTTCTCATTGATAATCCATAATATTCAACGAGTTTTTGTATTCTTTCTTTAATTGTTTCCACAGTGTTCGTCAAAAATAAATGTCAAATATTTTTGTAGTGTCAAAAATACGTGTTACATTTGACACGGTTTCAATTTCGGAACCGCTATAAAGATAGAAAAAAATAATGAAACGTATTTTAATTCCATTTGGCGAGGCACAAAGACTCGGCTCTTTATTCCATGTAAGTCAGCCAACTATCCGACGCGCGTTGCGTGGAAAGGTGGACACCGATCTATCCCGAAAAATTAGAAAAGCCGCCATTGAGCGCGGCGGTGTGGAAACAAACCAAACTTTATAATATATGAATACACAAAAACACAAACTTAACCCGAAAAGAAAAATCCTATCGGGCGTGGCAATGAACCTGTCAGGAAAAGTATCCGATGCTGACCTTGAGTATCTCAAATCTGTTGCAAGAAAGCGATCTGAAGACATTCAAACAGTCAGACTATTCGACGAAAAACTTAATGCGGAGACTGTTTTAGTTTTTGAATACTACTGGGAGCTGAAAGGATTCAAGCTTCTTCATTATTGCTTTCGCAAATTCATCACAGCAATGGCCAGATACATGAATCTCGGTGACATTGTCGTCAATGTCATACTCAAAGGAAATGAACTTACGGGCTTTCCCGTGCACGGGGCATGAGAACCCCTTTAGGGCGTTCCGTACCTCCTTTTCTGCGTTGTAAAATGGTTGATAAGAATACATAAATGAAGTTTTTAGGCACCCAAATATAACAAAAACTCCGGACAAGTCGAAGGCTCCCCGGATCGCGCCCGGGGCCGGAACATAAGAAAAAGAAAAAACAATGGAAAACATAAACGGTAAAACTTGCGTGACGCATTCGGAGTTGGTGATGTCAAAGATCATCACTTCGGAGACGCTCCGTCAACTGAGTGCTCGCGGTAAAGTGCAAAAGGTGCAGCGAGGAGGCAATGGGCGTGAGGCGCTATACTCCGTTGAATCGCTTCCTTACAAGTATCAGGTAGAGGTATACCGTCGTTACCCAGACCACAAGAAAACTGCTGAGCTTAAAAAGTTTGTGGATGTAGTTCTTCCTGACGCGGCGGCGGAAGAGTTCTTTGCTACCTATACGCGCCCGGGAGGTGCGCTGCTCACTCCAGACATGCAGCGGGAATATTCCAATAATGCTGCCGTTCTGAATGCTTTCCGGCAGATTATGGCAGACAGTGCCTCCATGAAGTCAAGAACCAATCCACATAAAAGAGAGAAAACCGGCGAGATGTGGAGCCGTTTTGCATCGTCACTGGATGTTATTGCGGATCGTTGGCCCAATACGCTGCCGCGCAATGCACGTCGACTGGAGCAAAAGTACAAGGAGTACAGCAAGGATGGCTATGAGGTACTTGTGAGCGGCCGTCTGCTGAACAGCAATGCCGGTAAGGTAAAAACGGACGAGCAACAGTCGTTGATGGTACTGCTCATTCGGGATCCTCACAACTGGAATAGTGAAGAAATAGCCAGCAGGTACAATGAGGTGGCCGCTAAACAGGAAGGATGGAAACCCATCACGGCGGCTACGGTTGATGTATGGCGTACTAAGGTGGCCTGGGAAGCATCCGCTTCACAGCTTGGTACCTCAAAGTTTCGCGCACGTAAGACCATGCAGGTACGCCGCAGCCGTCCGACGGCCGCCATGTATCACTGGTGCCTGGATGGTTGGGTGGTAGAGTTGTATTACCAAAAGATTAACGAGAAAGGGCTGCGTACCTACCATAACCGTATGACTATGGTGGTAGTGATAGACACCTGCAATAATTACCCGGTGGGCTACGCTGTGGGAGAGCGCGAAAATACCGCCCTTATTACCAAGGCTTTGCGCAATGCGGCCAATCATACACAAGAGCTTTTTGGCCAAAGATATCGTGCCCAGCAGATCCAGAGCGACCGGTACGGCATAAAATCCATGACCCCGCTGTATGAAGTGGTGGGACGCTTGGTCACACCGGCAGCGGCCCACAATGCCAAAGCAAAAGTAGTGGAGCCTTTCAACCGGTGGATGAATGAGACGCTGTTCTGCAAGTGCATGAATTGGAGTGGTCGAGGTATCACCAGCCGGAACGACAAACAGCCCAATAGCGAATACCTGAATGCCATCCGTCACCAGTTGCCCGACGAAGCCGGTGTGCGGTGGCAAATTGACGGAATAATGGAGATCATACGAATGATGAAGCGGGAGGATTATATGAAATTCTGGGATGCCTGCCCGCAGGACCTCCGTTTGCCTATGGACTATGAACAATATCTGCAAGCCTTTGGCGATTATACAGGCAACAGAAATGTACTTGAACCAAGTGGACTTCATATCACCATTGAGGGTGTCAAGCATCATTATGATTGCTTTGACCCTGCCATAAGGGAATACGCGCACGTGCGCTGGGGCGTTCGGTACGATACTGCGGATCTGAGTCATGTGCTGGCAGTGAGTGAAGACGGTACCCGCCGCTTTGTGTTGGAAGATAAGTACGTTCAACCTATGGCGCTGGTAGAACAGACAGATAAGGACCGTGAGCAGCTACAGCGGGTGAAGGATTACAACAAGGTGTTTGAAGGGAAGATTATTAACCAGGCCTCCCTGCGCAGCGCTTCCGTTGAGAAGCTATTCAACGAGAATCCACAACTGGAAAACACACTTACCCGTGCCATCCTATGCGACAGCAAGGGATTGCATAAGGACCGACGTAATGATGAGGAAGCTCTGGGCGGAAACGGCCCGGTAAGGCGCATCCACGCTGTAAAAAAGCAGAAGGCATTGCCTTCAGCTCCAGTGTGGTCCGTAGAGACCGCGTTTGAGGATACTCAGACACCTGTATATGCTCCATTGGTTACGCCCGCAGAGCGTGCCGATGATGACATCTGGTCCGATTTATAGACTATTTATTAACCCTTAAATATTACTTAAATGAAAGAACAAACGAAAAAGGCCATTGCGGCAAAGCTCGCTGGTTTTTGTCGCCTGAAAGGAAGTGCCTCAAAGGCGGCTAATGCTCTTACAGGGGTATCGTCAGCAACGATATCGCAGATTCAGAACAAGAACTGGGAACAGATTTCGGACGAGATGTGGCGCAAGGTTGCAGCACAGATCGGATACACCGAAAACCAATGGATAATTGCGGAGACCGTTGGGTACCGTAAGATGTACCGCCTGCTGCAGGAGAGCCAGGACAGCTCCCTGGTGATGGGTGTCATTGGAGACGCCGGCTGCGGCAAGACGCAGGCTATGAAATCGTATTGTGCCACCCACCGCAACGCGTATCACTTGTGTTGTTCGGAGTATTGGAACCGAAAACAGTTCCTTTATGAGGTGGCGCAGGGAATGGGAATAAGTTTCACCGGAAGCACGGTGTCGGTCATGGTGTCTGACGTTATCCTAGCACTAAACAAGAAAGATCATCCACTGCTGATACTGGACGAGGCTGACAAACTGAGCGACCAGGTGCTGTATTTCTTTATTACGTTGTACAACAATTTAGAAGACCAATGCGGTATCCTGATGGCAGCAACAGACTACTTTGCCAAGCGAATCACCTTTGGCGAACGCATTTCAAAAAAAGGATATAAAGAAATCTATAGTCGACTTGGACGCAAGTTCATCACCATACCAATAGCAAACCGTGATGATGCAAGGATGATCTGTACCATCAACGGAGTAACGGAAGAGAGTGAGATATCGCGCATAGTGGAAGACAGCGAACGCGATTTGCGCCGCGTGAAACGCTTGGTGCACGCTTATAAACGGAGCAAGGAAGATGCCGATAATGAGAGCAATCAGTAACCGAAATGTGATAGAGGCACGGTTTGAACGGGCTGCCTTTGAGGGCGACTGGCTGAAGAGCATTGGCCGGCCGGAGCTTCGTGGCAGCTGGATCATTTGGGGAGGCAGCGGTAGCGGTAAGACTACTTTCACGCTGATGCTGGCCAAGTACCTCTCCGGCTTCCGCCGGGTGGCTTACGATAGCTTGGAACAGGGTCTCAGTGCCAGCCTGCAAGTAGCCTGGAGACGCGTGGAAATGGCCGATGCCGGGCCTAATATCATATTGTTGGAGCGGGAACATCTAAACGAGTTGCGTGGGCGGCTTAAGAAGCGCTGGGCGCCAAAGGTGGTAGTGGTGGATTCCGTGCAGTATCTGGCAAACTTTCGGATGTCCGATTATGTGAAGCTGATGCAGGAGTACCGCGATGTACTGTGGATATGGATTGCGCACGAGGATTCGGGAAAGCCCGCAGGGCGCATCGCCAATCAGATCCGTTACGACAGTGACGTGAAGATTTACATTGAAGGATACAAAGCCTTCGTGACCACCCGCTATGAAGATAACGAACTGGGCGAAGGCGGGGTGGAATATGTGATATGGCCCGAAGGGGCTGCTAAATACTGGGCACAGATAATTTAATAATTATGGCACGCAAAAACAACACTATGGACGAACTACACGGCAAGGTACTGCGCAAGTTTCATACCCTTTGCTCAGTCCTCTGTATGAGTATCGCAGACAAGGAGGCAATTGTAAGTTCCTATGGCGTGGAATCTTCGGCTGATATCAACACGCACGATCTGATTGATCTGTGTAATACGTTGTCCAAGCAGACGGACACTCGCTACGCAGAGATGAACATTTTACGTAAGCGTCTGATGGCGGCAATTGGCCAGTACCTGATCACGATGGAAAAAGAGAGTAGCGCTGAAATAATCAAAGCTATGGCCTGCAGGGCGTCAGGTTATACTGACTTCAATAAAATTCCTGAAGACCGATTGCGAAGCTTATATAATGCTTTTCTGAAGTATAGAAAAGATCTGGATCAGTTAGCTGATTTTACGAAGAATATCATGTTAAATCTTAAACCAATAAATTAATGAAAGTTGAGACTATTCTAGAGCGTCCGCGGTATTACCAGGTTATTACTGACCGTGGAGAGACTTATTACAGGTTTGCTGCCTTTGACTGGTGGCACGTGCCAGGAAGTGACAGTGACGGGAAAAATATGGAATATGTGGAGGAAAGTGCGGAACTGGAAGCGCAATTCCAGATGCATATGCATGAGGATGGGGAGAATTATATCTAAATCATAATGGGGGGCACAAGGTTAGGTGTATAATTTTTTCATGTTGTGATGCTAACGCTGAGAAGCGCGGCAAACAAAGTCCTCCCATTCTCTTTTTAATAAATTGATTATGAAAAACAAAAATTACGACGACAAGATTGATCCCAATAAGGTCATAAAAATTGATCCGGTGATGATCAGCGACGCTGGTACCTTTAACTGGGATCTCTTTAAAAAAGCGATAAAAGCGATTGCGGTTACTGTGGTAGTATTACTCACGTGGATCGTTTGTTTGGCGGCAATACATTATATGTATCATCATATTTTATAACTCTAACAAAAAAACAATGAAAAAAATTAATGATCCCAAAGCCGAACTAGACACTTATGAAAAATGTTGTGCCTATTTAGGTCAAGAAGCAGCATCTTTTGACAATTTGCCAAAGCATGCTGTAGCCTATTTGAAATTATCTGTTATAACAAAGGCCTGGAATGGTGGACAGATAATACCATCTCCTGGACAGACTTTTTATGCTCCTCGTTTTTATTTTGAATTTGATGAAAACGGTGTTCTGGTTGGTGGTTATGCGTATTTCGGTGCGTATGTCGGCCCGTTCTTCGTGTACTCGAGTTATTCGCCCTCGTCTCGTACTGCGTCCCTCGGCGCCCGGCTTTGCTTAAAAACACGGAATATGGCAGAAGAGTGTGGAGATGCTTTTTTACCTCTTTGGTATGACTATATGATGGGAATCGAATAAAGAGTAAGTGCTATGGACACAATAACAATGACTGTAGTAAATATGAGCGAATTGTCTCAGGAATCTAAAATTGGCTGTTTAGAACGTGAAATACGTTGGTACAAGTCAGAACTTGAAAAGGTCCAAATCTGGCTTAATAATTCCGCAAACCGAATGCGTGGGACATTTGACGATGTTGTTAAAAGGTCTCGTGGTTTGCAGTTTGAGCTTCATGAGAAAGAACAAGAACTTGAATACCTTAAAGGTATGCAGTCATGAAGGATAAATGTGTCATATGCGGTTGTGAAACCCCTTACGACATGGATACTCACATTTCTATGCGTTGAGGGTATGTCGAAGGCTGTGGACAGACTTGCCCGGACGGATGTTCCGGGCAGGTAATAAAAGAAGCTATAAAAATAATTAAAGAAGGTATAATGGAAAAAATTAATGTTCAGATGACGCCTGCGGAATTGCAACAATTTCAGCAGATGATGGTACTAAAAGCTAAACAAGAAGAAGCGGAACGAGAAAAGGCCCGCAGGGCAGAGTACAGATCTCTTGTAGATAAAGAGGTGGAAGAAGCGGTATTACAGCTGCTGGCCGTATCAGTTAACCTTGCGGAAAAGAAGAAAATGGTGTTTGATAATTTTCAGGCTGTTCTGGATATAAAGAATGAATTAGTCCCTGGCCGATCAGACAACCAGACACACACCTTTACGAATTCGACAGGGGACAAACGTATTACATTAGGTGCATATTATATTGATGATTATAGTGATACGGTGGAGGAAGGTATAGCTATAGTAAAGGAATATATAGAAAGCCTTGCTAAGGACGCCGATAGCCGAGCGCTGGTTAAGGCTGTTTTACGGCTTTTGAGTAAAGATCAGAAAGGGACACTTAAAGCGTCACGTGTGTTGCAACTACGGAAAATGGCCGATGAGTCGGGTAATGATCGGTTTGTAGAAGGAGTTAAGATCATAGAAGAGAGTTACAGACCAGTGATGTCTAAAACATTCATTACAGCCCAGTATAAGGACAAGAACAACGCCTGGGTGAATATTCCACTTGGAATGACCGAAGTATGATTCTGGTATTGAGAGACGGACGAAGGATAGCCCCTGCGGTGATGGGACGTATTCCGGGAGATGATGAAACGGAAAGGCGGCAAAGTATTGACATAAAGGGCTACGAGATATCTGATAACCG
>CAZOYZ010000191.1:0-6403 GCA_964584045.1 uncultured Prolixibacteraceae bacterium
ACGGCACGGTCATAAAAGACAGAGGCCGGAACGACCGAAGGAACTTCTTTTAGCAGCGCTTCCAGTTGAATGCCGGCCTTTTCGATCGTCTCCAGATCGGGGCCGAATACTTTTAAGCCCATGGGGGCCCGCATCCCGGTCGATAACATAATGAGCCGGGTCTGGATAGGCTGAAGCCGGGGAGCCGAAGTTAATCCGGGGATATTGGTCACCTTGACGATCTCGTTCCAGATGTCGTCGGACGATTTGATCTCCGGCCTCCACTGACGGAAGTAATCACCCCCCTTGTCGGGGATGAGCTGCTGCTGTACGATCTTTCTGAAGCCGTCCCGTTCGGGATTGTAAGTCGTGCTGTCTTTCAGGATAAAGCTTCCCTCCCTGTCCACCTTAAAAGTCATCCGGTGGCCGTCTTCATCCAGAATGTATTCGGGGACATAATTAATGGTATTTTCAAACATCTGGACCGGTGCAGGATCCAGGGCCGAATTGGTCCGTCCCCATTTTCCCACGGCCAGTTCCACCTCGGGAATGGTTGCCAGTCGTTTGTCGAGCAGTTCAACGTACTGCTGGTTTTTTTCGATCCCGCTGTGCGGCATGCTGGTGGGCATCAAAAGGAAGGAACCTTCATCGAGAGCAGGCATAAACTCTTTGCCAATGCCGGGGAAGGCTCTGCCAAACGATTGCCACGCCTTTGTTTCGGTGATCGTCCGTGGCATAAACCCGAAAATACGGTCCGCTCCCTGCCAGACCAGTATTCCGAACAAGATCGTCACAAAAGGTAATGTCATGAATGTCCATTTGTTTCGCAGAGCCCACCGAAGGATCGGTTCGTAGAAATGCACGACCAGCATGAGAACACCCAATATCAGAACGACCAGTAGTCCCACGAACAGGTAATTGGTGAGGTGGCTGTTTGCCGCACCGAGGGGCAACCACTCGACCGTGAGATACCAAAGGGCTACCAGCAGGGTGATGCCGATGTTGATATAATTTGGAAATGCGGACCGTTTTTCCGGCCACCTGGATTCAAACAGATTGTTGAGCCCGATCAGCACCAGGGCCAGCGCCGGGATCTGTTCCCAGGCCACGGCGAATACAATACCGGCAGCAATCAGGACGCTGTTGAAGATCCGGCTGATCCGCTTTTTGTCGAATCTGACCGAAAAGAACAGGTTGGCCAGCGTGGGGAGTACAATGATCCCCAGAAGGAATGATGCCAGCAAGGCATACGTCTTTGTAAATGCCAGCGGCCTGAACAGCTTGCCTTCGGCTGCCTGCATCGCGAATACCGGAAGGAAACTGACAATGGTCGTGCTTAAAGCTGTGGTGATGGCCGAAGAAACTTCACAGGTGGCCGTATAAATTACATTGATCAGATGCTTTCCTTTGGCATCCCTGTTCTCCGGCATCTCCAGGTGCCGGATGATATTCTCAACGAAAACAATGCCCACATCAACCATGACCCCGATAGCGATCGCAATACCTGAAAGGGCGACAATGTTGGCATCCACACCGGTCAGCTTCATCACAATAAAGGTCATCAGCACGGCAACCGGAAGCAAGGATGAAATAATGATCGAAGCCCGGAGATTCAGCACCAGGATAATAATGACGATGATCGAGATCAGGATCTCGTGTGAAAGGGCCGATTCGAGCGTGCCAATGGTTTCCCTGATCAGCCCGGTCCGGTCGTAAAAAGGGACAACGGTCACTTTCGAGACGGTACCGTCGGCCAGTGTTTTGGAGGGCAGACCAGGAGCCATCTCTGCAATCTTCTTTTTTACATTGTTGATGACCTCCATCGGATTGGAGCCGTAACGTGCCACCACGACTGCTCCGACGGCTTCCACACCATCCTTATCCAGACCACCACGGCGGGTCGCCGGGCCAAAACTGACCCTGGCCACATCACTGATTCTGACCGGCACATTGTTGCGGACAGCAACGACGGCATCCCGCAAATCGTCCAGCGTTTTGATGTAGCCTAAACCCCTGACCACATACTCCACCTGGTTCAGCTCGATGGTCTCGGCGCCGATATCGAGGTTGCTTTTTTTCACAGCCTGCATGATATCCATGACCGAAACACCGAAGGCTTTCATGGCATTGGGGTCGATATCCACCTGGTATTCCTTGACAAAGCCGCCGATCGAGGCTACTTCCGAAACGCCTCCGGCCGACGACAGGGCGTATTTCACGGAATAGTCCTGAATCGTGCGCAGTTCATGCGGATCCCACCCGCCGGTGGGTTCCCCGGTCTTCGGATCACGCCCCTCCAGGGTGTACCAGAAGACCTGTCCCAGGGCCGTGGCATCCGGTCCCAGCGCAGGCTGCACCCCTTCAGGCAAGGTGCCCGATGGCAGCGAATTCAGCTTTTCCAAAACACGCGACCGGCTCCAGTAAAACTCAATGTGGTCTTCAAAAATGATATAAATGAACGACATTCCGAACATGGAAGTGCTCCGGATGGTTTTCACACCCGGGATTCCCAGCAGGGAAGTCGTTAACGGATAGGTGATCTGATCCTCAATGTCTTTGGGTGAACGCCCCATCCATTCGGTGGCTACGATCTGCTGGTTTTCCCCGATGTCAGGGATGGCATCGACCGGCACCGGATCGGAAGGCAGGAATCCTCTATGCAGATCGAAAGGAGAATAAATGATCCCCCAACCGGTTATGACGACCAGTGATAATAAGGTAATTGCCTTATTATCCAAAAAAAAGCGGATAAGCGTTTTCAATGTATAACCGATTATTGATGAATGATTAATTGACATTTTAATATCGGCTTATTCCTCCTCTTTTGCGTGAAACAGGAATAAGCACACTGATCTGTTCAGGATAGTTTTCTGAACAGAAGTCAACATCAATCATAAACGGAATACCTGCAGTCCTGAGAGAAGACTAAACACATCGCCGGGAGGTGACGATTCATCGGGTGTATGCCCATTAAAACAAAATGACCGGAAAAGTGTCTCATCAAAAACCGCTAAGTCAATAAAGGCCAAAATAACCTGGAAAAAAGGAACAGTATCGAGGACAGCCGGATGCGTATAAGTCTCTTCCATGTGAATAACCTGTTGTTCATTTCGGCAACATCCATCCGTGGTGCATGCCGATCCTTCCTCCTGGCATCCTGTTGCATAGGGAGAAAACAGTGAGACTTCAATCAACGTCCCTCCGCAATAATGCTTTGATATGGAAAACCCCATGGTCAGAATAACCAAAAGCAGAACAATAGCAATATGGCTGATCTTTCTTAACACGATACAATAATTCTTTCCAAAGGAACAAATTCAGCTTAAAAAAGATTTTACAGAATTTGCAGAAAAGTATATAAGATTTTGTGATTTTACAGGCTGACAGAATGATCTGCGGGAGCTTTCTTTTCTTTAGCTTCTCCGGAGAACTGAACTGCAGCAACACGTGAGTTTTCCTTTGAATTCTTATATTCGGAGGGACTCATTCCGGTTATTTTTTTAAACTGGGAACTCAAATGCTGGGTATTGCTGTATCCAAGCCTCTGGGCAATCTCCCTTAAGGTAAGCTTATGATTCCTCAACAATTCTTTTGTCTTTTCAGCCTTCTGAAACATGATATATTTTTCGATCGTCGTTTTTTCGGAGGAAGAAAAAAGACTGCTTAAATAGGAATAATCTTTGTCAAGCACAAAAGAAAGGTAGCTTGAGAAGTTTTGATTGCCCGGGATCTTATTTTCGTAATGAACCATATTAATTACTTCCGTTTTGATTGCCTCGATCATCCTTTCCTTCTTATCTGAAACCAGATGAAAGCCTTTTTGCCCGATCCCTTCTTTAAACTGCCGGAGTTGTTCCTTCGTGCATTTTTTTGACAGAACGACTGATCCCAGACGGACAGACCTTATCTTTAGCCCGCTATTAAAAGCTTCTTCTGTCACCGTTTGAATGCAATCAGGGCCGGCCATATTTTTGAGATACAGATATTGATGCTTTTGCGGGTTCATCAGGGGTGAATTTGGATTAATTTTCAATTGCTGTTTTGTAATAAAAGAATATCTTTAGCTTGTAATTTTAAGTAAAATCATGAGTTTTAATAATGATATAAAATTAAAGCAAATTATCGGGAATATTTAAGGTATTTTGACCTATACCTGTAAATAAAATTTACAGCCGGATCCTTCCGGCTTTTGCGATCATGAGAAAGCACTTTGTTTTGTAGTTTTTAAAATTAAAATTTATTAGTAATATTATTATGAAAAAATTAGTATTTCTTTTTCTTGTTATTGGCATTTCGTGTCAACAACCTCAAAAAAAGCAGCAGATACCCGATTTAAAAGCGAATTTTGACAGTACGATCAATGGGAAGCAAACCATGCTGTTCACGTTGAAAAATGCCGATGGAACAGAGATCAACCTAACTAATTACGGTGCTAAAATTATTTCGGTGAAAGTTCCCGACCGTGAGGGGAACCTGGCTGATGTAGTGCTTGGATTTAACTCGATCCGGGAGTATGCCACACTGGATGCCGGTCAGGGAGCTGTTGTTGGTCCTTTTGCCAACCGGATCGCTAATGCCCGTTTTGAGTTGAATGGCGAGACCTATCAACTGGAAGTCAATAACCACAAAGCCAATCTTCATTCAGGAACGAATAGTTTCTACCGTCAGGTTTACGATGCCAGGAAACTCACTACTCCTGAAGGTTCTGCTGTGGAAATGACTTTGCAAAGTAAAGACGGCGATTCGGGTTTCCCCGGGAACAAGGTAATCAAGGTGACCTATACCTTAACCAATGATAACGGTTTGAAGATTGATTACGAGGCGACCACCGACAAGGCATGTCCCTTTAATCTTACCAACCATGTATATTTTAACCTGAAGGGCGAAGGGAATGGTGATATCACCGACCATGTGGTCATGCTTGATGCCGATTCGACGACTGAGGTCCTGGATAATGAGTTGATCCCAACCGGTAAGATCGTTCCGGTCAAAGGAACTGATATGGATTTTACCACGCCTCATGTAATCGGAGAACGGATCGATTCAGAATTTCTTCCGGTTAAAGTGGCCGGAGGTTATGACCATAACTACATCCTGAATAAAGATCAGAATGCAGGGGAAATGACTTTTTGTGGTAGTGCGTATGAACCGCAGTCGGGCCGTTACATGGAAATTTACACCACCGAGCCGGCTGTTCAGTTTTATACCGGGAATTTCCTGAATGGGACCCTTACCGGCAAAAGCGGTAAAAAATATGAACGCCGTTACGGAATGTGTTTTGAGACACAGCATTATCCGGATTCGCCGAACCACCCGAATTTTCCCAATACGGTTCTGCAGCCTGGTGATACACTTAAATCCACTACAATTTATAAATTTTCAGTCAGGCAGGAATAAACACCGGCAGCAGCATATCAAAAAATGATTAAACACAGACGGAACTTCACGGTCCCGTAGAACTTTTGTCTATTCCTTTTTGTTTGCTGTTTCTGACGGAATTTCACGAAGGCGGAAAAGTCCGCCGGTCAACCTGGGATTCGTCAGAAACAGAACGTCAAAAAGTGAATAAAATGTTAAGGATGAAGGGTCTGTGTTTAGTTCAGTTGAAATGTTTGCTTTCGGTCATTTTTATTGCAGGCTTAGCAGTAAGGTCTGAGGGGCAGCGCAGTGATGCAAATGTATTCGGCGATGTGAAGGTAGCCGGCAAAAATGAGCATATCCCGTTTGCCACGATTTATATCGAGGGGACGAAAATCGGCACTGCTACTGATCATACCGGGCATTACATGCTCATCGATCTTCCCCAGGGGACTCATGTGATCGTGGCGCAGTCGGTCGGATATAAAACGGTAAAGGACACGGTGACCGTCGTAAAGGGACAAACAAGGGAGGTCAATTTTTCCCTGCCCGAAGAAACCATGGCCATTAATGAGGTGGTGATAACAGGAACAAAGACGTTTAAACGACAGACTGAATCGCCTGTGATCGTCAATATTCTGGATGCGAAATCCCTGAATATGGTACAGGCCGCCAATATTTCCGAAGGACTCCGTTTTCAGCCTGGACTGAGGGTGGAAACCGATTGCCAGACCTGTAATTATACTCAATTGAGAATGAACGGTCTTGGCGGGGGTTATTCACAGATCCTGATCAATGGCCGCCCCGTTTTCAGTCCGCTGACAGGCCTCTACGGGATGGAACAAATACCGGCCAATATGGTCGAACGGATTGAAGTGGTACGTGGCGGCGGATCGGCGTTATACGGTTCCAGCGCTATTGGAGGGACTGTGAATATTATTACCCGTATCCCCGCTGAAGCAGGGTATGATTTCAGTCTCACCGGACAAAAAATAAACGGCAGGTCGAACGATCTTGTGCTTAGCGGGAATATTAATATGCTGACCCACAAACGTAATGCAGGAGC
>CAZOYZ010000191.1:6503-7737 GCA_964584045.1 uncultured Prolixibacteraceae bacterium
CGGAGTTCTCTGATCACTTATCTGGCCGGACAATACACCGAACGGGACCATTATACGGGGATTTTCCCCGATGATCCGGCCGGGATTCAGGCGCACCTGGAGAGTCCGCCTTATGGCTATACCGAGAACACCACTGTTCAGGCAGGAGTGCAGGTCAATCATCGTTTGACCAACTTCCTGGGAGGAAGCAATACCTTGACTTTAGGTACTGAATATGTGTTCGATGATGTATTGGATACGATCCCGGCGTATCGGTATGCGACTGACCAGGAAACCAGGAATACGGCCGGGTTTGCACAGAGTGACTGGGATATTCTTCCCTCCCTTAACCTGCTTACCGGTGTGAGGATCGACAAGCATAACCTGGTAAATGATGTGGTCGTAAGTCCCAGGATATCTTTCCTCTACAAATATCATACGAATACGCAATTTCGTTTGACCTGGGGAACCGGATTCAGAGCTCCGCAAGCCTTCGATGCCGACATGCATATCGCTTTTGCAGGAGGGGGAGTTTCCAGGATCACACTGGCAGAAGATCTGAAAGAAGAACGGTCGAACAGCCTGAGTGCCTCGGTAAACTACGACAAAGCAACCGAGCTGTTTATTGCTGGATTTACTCTGGAAGGTTTTTACACCAAGCTAAATAACGCTTTTTATCTTCAACCGGTTGGTGAAGATGATCTGGGTCAGCGTTTCGAAAAACGAAATGGCTCCGGCGCCGTGGTACAGGGCGGGACGCTTGAATTGCGGGTCAATTACAACCGCAAAGCCCAACTCGAAGCAGGTTTTACCCTTCAAACGAGTAAGTTCGATGAACCCGTTGAAAATATTGAAGGTCTGGAACCCAGACGTGAATTTATGAGAACTCCTGAAAAATATGGTTACCTCACGTTGATCCTGACCCCCACCAAAAAAATAAATGCCTCAGTCAGTGGTATCTATACCGGCCCTATGGAACTTGTCCATTTTGCCGGTGCTCCGGAACAAGCCGCAGATGCCTATGTGACCAGCAACTCTTTTACTGAGCTGAATTTTAAACTCGGCTATACCTTTTTCTTTGAGCAGATCGATTCGGGCATCGAAATTTTCGGAGGAGTAAAGAACCTGACCAATACCTATCAGAATGACTTTGATTCAGGAAAGAACAGAGACAGCAACTATATTTACGGACCGGCAACACCCCGTGCGGTTTACCTCGGACTCCGGCTGATGTCATTATGACGAGTGCCCCGAG
>CAZOYZ010000191.1:7837-9158 GCA_964584045.1 uncultured Prolixibacteraceae bacterium
GAAGGGATTTTTTAAATTTTGGGATGGTTGCAGCAGCGGGGGGAACCCTCGCTTCGACTGCAATGGTTGGCTGTGGTACAAATGCCGGCGAAAAGAGTAAAGGAAGCGTGAAAAACATCATATTCCTGGTCAGCGACGGGATGAGTACCGGAACATTAAATATGGCAGACCTTCTCCTGCAAAGGAAGGAAGGCCGTACGAGCCGCTGGATTGATCTTTACCGTGAAAACAGGGTGAGACGGGCTTTGATGGACACGGCTTCGGCCGATTCGCTGGTCACTGATTCTGCTGCTGCCAGTTCTGCATGGGGCGGCGGGCACCGGGTGAACAATGGTGCGTTGAATGTCGGGCCCGACGGAACTAATAACAAACCGATTCTTCAGAAGTTTAAAGAAGCCGGAAAATCAGTGGGTTGTGTAACGACTGTTCCCATCACCCATGCCACTCCGGCGGGATTCTGTGTGAATGTAAAGAACAGAGGCAGCCAGGACACCATCGCGGAGCTTTACCTGCCACTCCGCTTCGATGTGATGATGGGAGGAGGAATGGAGTTTTTCAGTAAGGAAAAACGCAAGGACGGACGGGATCTGTTCGCTGAGTTTGTCAGCGGAGGCTATATGATCGTAAAGACAAAGAATGAGATGATGGCTTCAGGAAACGAAAAACCTTTGCTGGGCGTTTTTTATGAAGGTGGCTTACCCTATACGCTGGATCAGAAATCGGATGATCAGTTGATCGCCGCGGTACCAACCTTGGCCGAAATGACAGAAAAAGCAATTGCTCATATGAGCACAAACCCGCAAGGGTTCGCCCTGCAGGTGGAAGGGGGGAAAGTGGACTGGGCTGCTCATGCCAACGACGCCGGAGCATTGGTGTACGATCAGATCGCTTTTGACGCGGCGGTGGCAGTAGCCGTTTCCTTTGCTGAAAAGCGCAATGATACGCTGGTGATCATCACAACCGATCACGGAAATTCGAATCCCGGCCTGATCAAAAGTAAGAATGTCGATTCCAAATTTGACCTGCTTCGGGGATTTAAGCATACCAACGAGTGGATCCTGAAAAATATCCGGAAAAATGACTCTCCCTCCAGGATCATCGAACAGATCAATGATGCACAGGGTTATGCGATCTCTCAGGATGAGGCCCGTGAGATCCTGGCACATTACGCTGATCTGGATAACGGGGGCATTTACAATGACTATAAATTGCCATACCGGCAGCTGGCGCAAATCCAGCAGAATTATACTTCGATCGGCTGGTCGGGCATGGATCATTCGGGCGATTTTGTGGAATTGGCAATGTTCGGACAAGGCAGTGA
>CAZOYZ010000192.1:0-6829 GCA_964584045.1 uncultured Prolixibacteraceae bacterium
TAAAATCGGTTTCCGGGAAAGTAACAGATACTAATGGTCAACCTCTTCCGGGAGTGACAGTAGTAATTAGAGGAACATCACAAGGGACCATTACCAACATAAACGGAGAATATACGATTTCCCGCTTGTCTGATGATGCCATCCTTCAGTTTTCTTTTGTCGGAATGAGGATGCAGGAATTGAAGGTGGGTGCCCAAACGAAGATTGATGTCGTAATGGAAGAGGAAACAGTTGGTATTGAAGAAGTCGTCGCGGTCGGTTATGGAACACAGAAGAAAGCCAATCTGACAGGCGCCGTGAGTGTGGCAACAAGCGAACGGCTCGAAAATCGTCCGATCCCCTCGGTCGGACAAGGTTTACAAGGAGTAATCCCTAACCTGAATATTTCGATCCGAAACGGAGACCCCACCGAGCCTGCCGACTACAACATCAGGGGATTTGAATCGATCAACGGGGGCAGTCCGCTAATCCTGGTTGACGGGGTGCCGATGGACCTTGAATCGATTAACCCGAACGACATTAAAAGCGTGAGCGTGTTGAAAGACGCTTCAGCGGGAGCGATATACGGAGCACGGGCGGCATTTGGCGTTGTCCTTGTTGAAACTAAACAGGGAGCTAAAGGGAAAGTAAGTGTTACTTTCGCTACCGAACAGTCTTTGGCGAAACCCATATGTCTGTTGGACATCATGACCAATCCGTATGACTATGTTGCCCTTAGGAACAAGGCTTCATTACGCACCTCCGGACAACCCGCATATGATGATGACTATATTGAGGGGACACAAAAATGGGTTGAAAACCCGACTGAAGAAAACGCATGGGCAGTCGTTAACGGCGTTCTGCGGTTTTATGGGTATAACCATTTCCGTGACCGGATCATCACCGATTTTGCGCCGCAACAAAAATACGACATGACTGTATCAGGAGCCTCCGATAAGGCCTCTTATTTCGTGTCGTTCGGATACCTCAATAAAGATGGTTATTTAAAAATGTCGGACAAGAATGAAAAGTATAAACGGTACAATGTGTTGATGAAAGCCGATTTTAAAATCAACAACTGGTTGAGCCTCGACGAAAAAATAGTATTCAACGCCCAGATGAGCGATAAACCGAATGCCGAGAATTATGACCTCAATTCAATCGTAAGAATCTGGCCTTTCCAGATAATCGAGTTCCCGGATCTTGACTATTATCTTGAACCGGGCGACCATGATCAATATGAAAGATATATCGGGATGTACGCGGACGGTACGATTCTGCCTTATCTGGATAGCGGGCGTAAGACTTTTACCACGAATGATCTGTGGCTGACGCAGGGTATCACGATTACACCGTTAAAAGGGTTAAAATTAAGGGGCGATTTTTCGTACAATACGTATCACAAGGATTATCAAATGGTTTTAAGCAAGGTGGATATGATTAAACTACCTGTCACATTGTCGAATGTGATTGTAAATAATGGCGAAACCAGTAATGATTTTATTGAAAATGAAGCCAATTACAACCAATATTATGTGTTTAATACGTATGGTGAATACACGCTCGATAAATTTTCAGACCATTATCTGAAAGCGATGGTGGGTTTTAACCAGGAATGGGGGCGTAATTCTTCGGTGTATGCAAAAGCGGAATCATTACTTACGCCATCTGTTACTGACCTGGAAGCGACCATGGGAACCCGATACACCAAGGGGGGAAAATCGCATGTGGCACTGCGGAGTGCATTTTATCGTTTGAATTATATTTACAAAGATAAATATCTGCTGGAAACCAACGGGCGCTACGACGGCACCTCCCGGTTTCCCAAAGACAGCCGTTTCGGGTTTTTTCCGTCCCTGTCGTTAGGATGGAGGATATCGAACGAATCCTTTATGAACGAAACCAGACAATGGCTGGACAATTTAAAAGTCCGCGCATCTTACGGCGAACTTGGTAATCAATTATTAAGCGAATTTTATCCCTATATCCCGACAATGACATCCGGATTGTCCAAGTATATTTTTTCGTCCGGTCAGATCCCGTATGTTTCTGCGGCCGGTCTGGTCAGCCCCTCTTTAACGTGGGAAAAAGTGGCCACCCGGAATATCGGGTTGGACATTTCCTTGCTTGACCAGCGATTGGACATTTCGGCCGATGCATATATCCGGGATACGAAAGATATGTTAATGACTGTGAAATATCCGGATCCGCTCGGGACAGATGCACCCCAGGAAAATGCTGCTGACCTGCGCACAAAAGGATGGGAATTATCGGTCACCTGGCACGATAAAATAGGGAAAAACTGGCAATATTCCGTAAACCTCGCTCTTTCCGACAATACCTCGGAGATCACCAAATATGAAAACCCCACCGGGTCGTTGGAAGAGTATTACGTGGGACAAAAACTGGGTGAAATCTGGGGATATGAAACCCAGGGAATTTTCCAGTCGGAAGAAGAAGTGGCCTCGGCACCCGACCAGTCACAGTTAGGTTCTGGCTGGCTTCCGGGTGATATTCGTTATGCCAATCTGAACGACGACAACGCGATAACCGCCGGAAGCATGACGCTTGCCGATCCCGGAGATCTGAAGATCATTGGCAACACCACCGCAAGGTATTCTTTTGGGATTAACCCGGAAGTAAAATATAAAAACTGGACATTAAATTTGTTCTTCCAGGGGCTGTTCCGGGATTACTTACCTGACAACAGCAGTTGGAGCACCTTTTATCCCTTTAATATTGAAGCTGCCGAAAAATACTATTTGACGGAAACCTGGAGTGAAGACAACCGTGATGCCTACTTCGCTGCCCCTCATCTGGCATCGCACGACAAAAAAAATATTCAGCCGCAATCGCGCTATGTGCAGAATGCGGCTTACATCCGGTTAAAAAATCTGACCCTGAATTATAATCTTCCGCAAATGTGGGCGAATAAAGCCGGGCTTAACAGGGCGCAGATTTATTTCTCCGGAATGAACCTCTGGGAAACTACAAAAATGCACAAACCGCTGGATCCTGAAAGCACCTATACGGTAAAACAGGAATATTTCCTGCAGCGCATTTTTACGTTAGGAGTGAAAGTCACATTTTAAAATGAGGAAAAATGAAAAAGTATACGATAAAGAACGGTTTGTTGCTTTTTGCAATCCTGATCATTTCCAGTTGCAACGATGATTTTCTGGAAAGATATCCGCTTGATTCCATCAGCAGTGAGACCTTCTGGAACACAGAAAATGACCTGATAGTCTACAACAACAGCTTGTACAATTTAGCCCTGGATGATGATCAGGTACCGATGTTGGCGGGACATAGTTTCGCATCAAGAAGCCACACGTGGAGTATCTGGTATTGGGATGAATTTTCAGACAATATTACAACAATCAACACCCGGCACCTTTATTATAAGCAGGTACGGGCCGGGTTGCACGCTGTTCCTTCCGAAGCCACCATCTATGGTTTCCAGGGGTGGGATTTCGTCCGCGCATGCAATGTCGGTCTTGATCATTATGACAATGCGGATATTTCAGACGAGATAAAAAACAAATACAAAGCCGAAGCCCGGCTGATGAGAGGGTGGTTTTATGCGGAGAAAGTATCGAAATTTGGTGATGTCATCTGGATAGAACATGAACTGAATATCGATTCGGAAGAATTATATGCAGCCCGGACACCCAGAGAAACAGTCATGGAAAAAGTATTGGCAGACCTTGATTTTGCTTGCGGGTATTTGCCCGAAGACTGGGGCGACGGACGGGCTCCGGGAAGGTTAAATAAATGGTGCGCTCTGGCCGTGAAGGCAAGGGTTTGCCTGTTCGAAGGAACCTGGAGAAAATATCACGGGGGTACAAATGCGACGATGTGGCTGCAGGAAGCCGCCGATGCCGCAAAAGAACTGATTGAGAACGGCCCCTATCATCTGTACAGCACGGGCGATCCCTATCATGACTATAATGCGTATCAGCGCATGACCAGTCTTGACGGGAATTCAGAAGTGATTTACTGGAGAAAATACGAAACAGCGAATGGTAACCATGTTGTCAATTATCACAAAAAGTACCAGGGTGGCGCCACGAAAAACATGGTGGAAGATTATCTCTGTACCGACGGGTTGCCTATTACACTTTCGCCGTTGTATCAAGGAGATGCAAAAATCGAAGATGTTTTTGAGAACCGCGATCCCAGGCTAAGGCAAACCGTCTTACATCCTCAGGACCAGCCCTATTATAATTATGACAACAGCACCGCATACACGTACCCGCGTTTTACCGGAATGACCGGTGGTCTTCCAAGCTTAACCGGTTACCATTTAATAAAAAACTGGGATGCGGTAGCGTCAGTGGCGGCTTCGGGAACGTCCATCACCCCGGCTATTCAATTGCGGCTGGGAGAAGTCCTGTTGAACTATGCTGAAGCCAAAGCTGAATTGGGGACTATGGTCCAGACTGATCTGGATATGAGCATTAATAAGTTACGCGACCGGGTAGCCATGCCCCATATGACCCTTGGCAATATTCCGGTTGACCCGCGGTATGAGGATGACGGCGTTTCTCCGCTGATTGTTGAAATCCGTCGCGAGCGCCGAATTGAATTGTTTATGGAAGGATTCCGTTACAATGACCTCCGGCGCTGGAAACAGGGTAAAAAGCTCGAAATACCTAGTATGGGAATACTCTGGGACGACGCGGCAAAAGCACGCTACGCAAAAGCCAAAGTAGGCACATCGGTCGATCCGGTTTCCGGGAAAACATATATCCGGGTTTATGCCGGTACCGAATTTGCAACTCCGGTATTCGATGAAAGCAAACATTACTTGTGGCCGATTCCGCTTAGCGCTATTTCACAAAATCTGAATTTAGTACAAAATCCGGGTTGGGAATAGTGACAGACTGAACTGTCTCAGAAGATCATACCGTTTCCGGATACAGGCAGGGACCTTCTGAGGCAGTTGCTTTACACAGAAACTGTCGGTTCCGTTTCTCAGGCAGGAGGAACCGCTGTCAGACAGATTCATTAAAATTTTGACTCTTTTCGTACCCGCTATGAATCGATACAGGATTGAATTTTTCGTTGTGGTTTTATTCATCAACCTGCTTTTGCTGAGTGGAGTTGAAAAGCAGTCTTCACCGCGTTGGTACAAGGGAAGCCTTCACACGCATTCGCTTTGGAGCGACGGAGACGCCTTCCCTGAAATGGTGGCAGAGTGGTACAAATTGCATGGATTTCATTTTGTGGCCGTGTCAGACCATAATTCCGTTCAGCAAAAAGAAAAGTGGGTGAATGTCTCCAAAACGCCTGCCTTGCTGCGGGCATTTGAAGCGTATCAGTCTAAGGTGGGAAAAGACTGGCTTGAATGCAAAAAAGATACCGGGGGAGTCCAGGTGAAGTTGAAAACCATCAATGAGTACAAACCGCTTTTTGAGGAAAAGGATCAGTTTCTGATCATTCCTTCCGAAGAGATCAGCGACCGGCTTGAGGGCAGGCCGATCCACTTGAATGCCATCAACCTTCAGGAATTGGTCCGTCCGCAAAAAGGGAAGAGTGTGGCGGATGTGTTGCAACGCAACATGGATGCAGTGATCAGTCAGGGAGAGGAAAGAAATGCTCCGGTTCTGGTACAGATTAATCATCCTAATTATAAATATGCACTGACCGTCGAGGATATAACGGTATTGAAGAATGCCCGTTTTATGGAGATACACAACGGCTATTCACCAAATAATAATGAAGGCGATTCCATACACCCCGGAACAGAAGAAATGTGGGACCAAATCAACATTGCATTTTTAAAACAAGGCAAGCCGCTCCTGTATGGTGTGGCGTCTGACGACAGTCATCATTTTCAGATTTTTGATAACGGAAAAGCCAATCCCGGACGTGGATGGGTGATGGTACAGGCTGACAGACTCACTCCGGGATCGTTGATTGAAGGAATGCTTAAAGGTCATTTTTATGCTTCAACAGGTGTTACCTTGAAAGAAATAGGCTTCAGAAACAAACAACTAAAAATTTCCGTGGAAGCAGAACCCGGAGTGCAATACCGGATTCAGTTTATCGGGTACAGGGTACACGATAAAGAAACAACGATATTGAAGGAAAAAACAGGGTCAGAAGCGGTGTTTAAGCTGACCAATGAGGTACTCTTTGTAAGGGCGAAGATCATTTCCGATAAGTTGAAAGAAAACCCGACTGTCGAAGGTGAATGCGAGGTCGCATGGAGCCAGCCGGTAACGGAGAAGAAATTTAATCTTGTTTACTTACAAAAATGACATTTTATTCACCTAAACCAATACTACATTAACACGAAAGAGAGAATGGTAAAGACAATCATAGTTTTGCTTATAAGGCTCTCATCTAAAAAACGGCGAACATGAAAAAGAAAAAATTGATCTTGTCTGCTTTATTTGCAATTTGTGCGATCCTTTTCTTCTCTTCTTTTCAGAACAGAGAAAATAATGATTTTGATATCAGCCCTTTTGGCCAGCTGCGCTATTGGTCCGATCAGACCGGGGTTTTAGGCAAAATCCTTGACAGCAATAAGCTGATCATCGTCCCGCAAGCCTCTCCCTCCGAATGGAATGCAGGGATTAGCTGGGATGAAGAACGGGATATTAAACGGATAGAAATTAATTATGAAGGTAATGTCCCGGAATCATTGGCAAAAGAGGCAAAAGTCCAATATTGGTTTAAAACATGGCCAAGGGAAGCTCCTAAAAGCCATAGGATTGAAGATCAACTGGATGATCCCTGGCAGGGTGAATGGCTGACCGCAGAAACGGATTGTCAGGTACAAGGTAAACGAGTCGTTTATTCTTTCAAACCGATCACAGAAAAAGAGAATAAACGTGCCGCT
>CAZOYZ010000192.1:6929-9136 GCA_964584045.1 uncultured Prolixibacteraceae bacterium
GTGGCTGAGCCAACCCTGGATGGCTCCACTGATCTTGCTGTTGTTACCGTTCGTTCATCCGGAGGCAATTTCTCTTTTCTGGCAGATGACCTGAAAAAAGGTCCGATTTATATACCTGCTTATTCCGCTTTTATCACACTTGCTTCCGATCCGGTAAAGTTTTCGGAAACCTGCATGAAGAACGGGAAAACCATTCGTGAAAAATTAAAAGATGAGCCGGAACAAACTTATGACAGGGCCTGCCGGGAGATTCCCGAATTAAGTGTGATCGTTCGCGAAGATGGCAGGCGGCTTAATTTACCATTGGCTGCAGATGCCAGTTGGCAAAAATTCGGATTTGAATGGGGCGGGGGTTTCTTTATGAATAAAAGGCTTTCCAAAGTAAAGGGCAGAGAACTTGAACGCTGCAATTGGGAAGGTCCGGAATTGCACTGGTTGATCGGAACGGGCAAAGAACCGGAATATCTCAGGGATGATAAAAATTCCCACATGTCGGTCCTGAACGATTATCTTCCTGTGCCGGAAGTAACCTGGACACAGGATGGGTTATTGTATCGCGAAGAGGCATTTGCAACCTTACTCGAAGGCCCGCTGTCACCTTACGATCCGCTGCGAAACGAACAAACCCCTGCCATTTTGATGATCCGGTTTGACATATCAAACCCTTCCAATGCGGAAAAGACCACGCATATCTGGTTGAAAGGGGAACCGATTGATAAGCCCTCACTGGAGGGTTTATTTATCATGGATGAAAAAAACGGGGAACGGGTTATTCGTGCCGGGATAAGACTTCCGGAAGGTATTCCCGGTTCATCTGTAAAAACAGTTGAGGGTGCTGTGTCCGTGTCGTTTAACATTCCGGCAAACGAAACAAAAACCGTTTATCTCTCGGTTCCCTTTGTTGGCGATTTAACGGAGCGTGATAAATCTAAAATATCAGCGCTCAACTACGATCAGGAAAGACAGAGGCTTGTTTCCTACTGGCGCGGCGTTGTGAATAATTGTACCCCGTTTCATGTGCCCGAACGGAAATTTAACGAGATGAGTCAATCGGCCATTCCGCACATCCGTATGAGCGCGACAAAAGACCCGAAAAGCGGTTTGTTCATGGTACCGGCTGCGGCTTTCGGATACCAGGTTTATGCAAACGAATCAGCCTTCCAGATTGTTTATCTGGATAAGATCGGCGACCATCAGACGGCAGCCAGCTATTTGGAAACTTTTCTTAAGCTTCAGGGGAGAATGCCCATGCCGGGAACTTTTACCGGCGATCAAAGCGGTGTATTAAACGGGGCAAAAGTGGATGAGGAATACGACTATTCAAATTCCTCGTACAACCTTCACCATGGAACGGTACTCTGGGCTTTAGGCGAACATTACCTGCTGTCGCGCGACACCGAATGGCTGAAACATGCCGCACCCCATATGATTAAAGCTGCGGACTGGATCATCAGTCAGCGGAACGGGACAAAATTGTTCGATAAAAACGGACTTCCGCTTCTACATTATGGATTGCTCCCGGCTGGTCATCTGGAAGATAATTCCGACTGGGGATTTTGGTATGCCGTAAATGCTTATTCTTACCTGGGACTGAAAACAGCGGCCGAAGCCTTTGTAAAAGCTGGTTTACCCGAGGCAGCCCGGCTGGGAAAAGAAGCACAGGATTACCTTCAGGATATCAGGAATTCGATCAGGCGGGCGAGCGAATTATCGCCTGTGGTACGCCTGAAAAATAATACCTATGTCCCTTTTGTTCCTTCCAGGGCTTACCAGCGCTTCCGTTATTTCGGCCCCATGCAGTCGGGGTTTTATTCGAGATACGGTGAAAATTCGCTGATCACTTACCGGCTTTCTGCAACCCGGGAAGCTTTATATGGTCCGATGATCTTGTTCTCAACCGGTATTATTGATCCTTTTGAACCTCTTGCTGATGCCATTTTGGATGACTGGGAAGACAACATCACATTGAGCAGTTCTTTGGGGCAACACATTCACGGGGTGGTTGATGATGAATACTGGTTTAGCCGGGGAGGGATGGTTTTTCAGCCGAATCTTCAGAATCCGGTTCAGGCTTATATTTTACGGAACGAAATCCCCGCGGCAATAAGAAACCTGTATAACGACATGGTTTCCTGTTTATATCCGGATGTAAACGCCTTTACCGAAGAATACAGGAGATGGGGAGTAGGCAGCGGCCCAATGTACAA
>CAZOYZ010000193.1:0-6425 GCA_964584045.1 uncultured Prolixibacteraceae bacterium
TGCAACGGAACCGGCATCCCGGATGTTGTCGTTTCCGACGGATATGAAGTAACAAAAACAAATGCCAACGGGATCTATTATCTTCCGTCACAAAAGAAGCATGGCTTTGTCTTTGTTTCTATCCCCGGAGACTATGAGGTCGCCAAGGAAAAGAGTATCCCCTTATTTTACAACCGGATAACAAAAGGATCCTCTGTTGAACGCAGGGATTTCGCGCTAACCCGGACCAGCAACACGAAACATGTCATTCTTGCCATGACCGATTGGCATCTGGCAGGTATCAACGATGATTTAGCCCAATTTAATCAAGGCTTCCTTCCGGACGTCAATGCACTGATGCAGGGTTACCAGACAAAAGGGATTAAAGTTTACGGCCTGACGCTTGGAGACATGAGCTGGGACACCTACTGGTATAGTAAAAACTTTGGACTTCCCGAATATCTTACCAACATGCAAAAACTCAACTGTCCGGTTTTTAACACCATGGGAAATCACGACAATGATCCTTACTCGGAAGGAGACTGGAATGCCGAAAAAGCTTTCAGGACAACGATTGGCCCAACTTACTATTCGTTCAACCTGGGAAGAATCCACTATGTTGTTCTTGATAACATCGAGTATTTGAATACCGGAGGGGCACAGGGTGTGATGGGACAAAAAAATTACAACAACAGGCTGATCAGCGATCAATTGGAATGGCTGAAAAAAGATCTTGCAACGATTACCGACAAAACGACGCCAATTATCGTTGCCATGCATATCAACCTGCATCAGACTCCCACACTCAACGGGAACGGAGATCAGGTAAATAAAGTTTCACTTGACAACGGGAACGAACTGATCCCCGTTTTTGAAACCTTTTCAAATGTCCATTTCCTGACCGGACACACCCATTACAATTTTACCGTTGAAGCAAAACCTTCGCTCATGGAACACAATATTGGCGCCGTATGTGCTACCTGGTGGTGGACCGGTAAAAGCGGCTTTGCAGGAAATCATATTTGCAAAGACGGAAGCCCTGGAGGATACGGCGTCTGGGAAATCGATGACAAAGACGTCAAATGGTATTATAAGAGTATTGGCTTTGAAAAAGGATACCAATTCAGATCATATGATTTGAACAAAACACACATCACGAACGAAAAATATGCGCCCAATGCCACGTATCTCCCTGCGGAGTATGCGCCCGATTATGCTTATTCCTCCGATAAAAACGAAGTTTTGGTGAATGTGTGGGGATATGACAGTCAGTGGAAAATTGAAATAAAAGAGAACAATCAGCCGTTACCGGTTAAACGGGTGACGGCCAAAGACCCGCTTCACATTATTTCATACCAGGCCAGGTGCTACAATACCACCGTAGAACTTCCAAACAGTGATTTCGTCACCAGCACGACTGCCCACATGTTCAGGACAACCGCATCAAGTCCGACGTCGGCACTGGAAATCAAGGTGACAGACCGCTTTGGAAACGTGTACACCGAAACAATGGTCCGCCCCAAAGAGCTGACATGGTCGATGAACTGAATCGTTCGCGATATCCGTCAGCATTGAAAAATGAGGCCGCTTCAACGGAAGATGATCCCGCAAAAAGACGAATAAGGTAACACCTTGAACAATGAAAAACCAACGCACATGAAAAAAAGCAGAAACAGCTGGATTTTCCTGATTTTCCTGGCTTGTTTAGTGAGTCATGAACCACTGAAAGCCGAAAGGCCCGACTCATTGGGAACTCACCGGATTGTCAGGGGAAGCAACGGTGAAATCCTGCCGTGGTACCGGCCTGAAACAGCCGGGGCGGGTTATGATCACGTCATTAAACTGGCTTCAGCGTTCATAAAGGACGTCGTTCCGGCTGATCCCGGGACAGGGCTTAAGTTGTATTACCTTTTTTGTGAGTTTAAGGGGCCGGAATACAACACGGATTTCTACAAAGGAACAACAGGCAGGACAACCTTACCGCACAACCCGGCATGTGTTTTTGCCGGTTTTACAGAGAGTCTGGCTGTGAAGTACCGGGTTTATTCGGGAGATGAATCCTACTTAAAGATTGTCAGAGATTGCCTTATCCATCTATTGAAACACGGAACAACTCCTTCCGGCTGGAAATGGGAAAATTGCCCTTATGCCAGCTCTTTTCCGGGTAGTCCGGAGTATTCGGGAACAGGATACTGGGAGCCGGGACGCGGAGACGGGGAGTTTGTTCTGGAGCCCGACAAGGTCGGCGAAATGGGAGTTGCTTACCTGCAGTTTTACGAAATAACCGAAGATACAACCTTTCTGCAGGCAGCTCTTGACTGTGCTGATGCTCTGGCAAAAAACGTCAGGACCGGAAATTACAACCAGTCCCCCTGGCCGTTCAGGGTACATGCGCGAACCGGAGTGGTGACAGAAGAATACTGTTCCAATGTATTGCCGGCCGTTAAGCTGTTTGATGAACTGGCCCGAATCCGGGAGCATGTAAACATCAATGCCGAAAATCAGGAAAAATACAAACAAGCAAGAGACGTGGCATGGAAGTGGCTTTTTTCCCGGCACGGCCCGATGAAGACCTCTGTCTGGAAAGGGTATTATGAAGACGCACCGTCAGACAATGCCAATGAAAACAGGGTACAGATTACCCCGCTGGAGACAGCCCGCTACCTGATCGAACACCCGGAATACGATCCGTATTACAGACAGAATGTGCCGGCATTGATCAACTGGTGCAAAAGTGTATTCGGAACAGACGGATCGGACGGTTATAATGCCCAATGTGAACAGTTGCAGTGTTTTCGTCCGATGGGAAGCCACTCCGCGCGTTATGCTTCCGTTTGTGCCATGTGGTATGAACTAAGTAAGACGGAATGGTACAAAACCGAGGCTTTTGAGAATCTGAACTGGGCTACGTACTGTACCTGTAAATCGGGCGCCGTATCCGTGGGCCCCGGCTGGACGGGATCCTGGTTTTCGGACGGGTACGGCGACTACATTAAACATTTTATTGACGGCGTGGCCGCTGTTCCCGAATGGGCGCCCGACGGTGAGGATCATTTGCTGCGTTCGTCAGGGGTGGTTCAGAGAATCGCTTACGGGGCCGGCGGGATCGATTACAAAACCTTCCTTCCTGCGTCGACCGAAATACTGCGGTTAAAAAGCGCTCCCGAACAAGTAACCGTCGACGGAACTGTCCTGGGAGAGGTTGACAGGTTAACAACCGGTGACGGTTGGGAATGGGAAAAACTAAGTGAAGGCGGAATTTTACGGATCAAGCATACCAACGGCAGGTCTGTCAAAATATACCGGTAAAAACCTCAACCAGCCTTTTAGAAGATTGTCCTTCCAGGCGATGCAAGCGCCTGCAACCGATTCGTTTGCGACGGATAAGCCGTTGGATTGCAGTGAGCGGGAAAGGAAGATCCTGATTCAGTACAGCAGCTTTCCCAGGTTCTCAAAACGGTTCTGGTAATCGGCCATGGACCGTCTGATCACCTCATAGGCTTCTTCGATCCCGTAGGTATGCGTGATTTCGGTGTCTTTATCCTTGCCGGGCATGTCCTTATAGGTCAGAAAGTAATGCTTCAGCCGTTCTACAACGAACGCCGGAAGATCATTCACATCCCGGTATTTTTCATACACAATATCATTGGCAAGCACCGCGATGATCTTGTCGTCGGCTTCATTCCCGTCGATCATCCGGAATCCGCCGATCGGGAGGGCATGAACCAGGATATCGCCGTGGGTGATATCCTTTTCGGTCATCACACAGATATCGATCGGATCGCCATCGCCCCGGATGTTGGTCTTACCGGTCTTTTCCATACAGTAGTCACCCACCTGCCGGCCGCAGAACGTTTGCGGAATGAATCCGTAGAGAGCCGGGATCACGTTGGAATATTTTTGCGGACGGTCAAGGAATAAATATCCGCTGTCCTTGTCGATTTCATATTTTACCGTATCGGTGGGAACAACTTCGATAAAAGCCGTCACTTTTACAGGAGCGTCATTCCCAATGGCGACGCCGTGCCAGGGATGTGATTTGTAACGCAATCCCATCAAACGCCCGATAGGATCGGATAATCGGTCTACCATTTTTCAATTTTTTTTTAACTTAAAGATTAAACCGGGCAGGAACGGAAATGTTTGTGTCAGTCCCTTGATTTTATTCGATAACACAACTATTTCACTGAGGGATCGCTTTCAGGACGGCTTCATTCTTTAACCACGGTCAGGGGTTTTGTCAGTTGGCGGCCAAGATGGTCGGTCAGCGTGATCACGTGCCTGCCCGGCGGGGGATTCACCATCATCTGATGGGTGCCAGATGTCTGCCCGAGGTACTGTTCATCCAGGTACCAGTAGATGGTGGCACCCGGCGAGGAATGAGCGGCCTCGAGGATCACCTGGCCCGGGGATCCGTCAAGCTGAACGGGAACGAACACCTGGTTATTTTCACGCGGATAGATCATTTCCATCACAGGCAAAGACGAAGCATCGGCACAGCCCGGGAAGAACGGGGGCAACGGCTTATAAAACGGATGCTGCCTCCGGTAATACCATTCCATGACGGGTGGCAGCACAAACCAGGAGCGGCTAACCATTTCAGACACGGGAAGACACGCTGAAGTAACCCGGTATTTCCCCGCGGGATCCAGGTGTACCACCCGGCAATATGGACAGGGTCCTGTGGCGAGGCCTTTTTTCAATACCATCACCGTATCGGCAGCGCTGCAATAAGGCCCGACCCGGTAGCCGCTTTCCCGGCACACCGGTACGGGCACCATTTCATCGATGGGAGGGGTAAACCATTTCCCGGCAGGCAGCAGGCTAAACACGTCGAACATCAGCGGCGCCGCGGCGGTCGTCCCGGTGAGCGTCGGCCGGCCTTCACCGTCGGCGTTGCCGCACCAAACCGCGACAACAAAATCCCGGCTTAGGCCCACGGCCCATGCATCACGGAACCCAAAACTGGTCCCTGTCTTCCAGGCTACCTGCCGGGACGATGAGAAGGACTCCCAGCCGGTCTCTGCGTCGGGACGGTTTACCTTCAGCAAGGCTTCAAGCGTCAGCCAGGCCGCCCCCGCCGAAACCGGCGGAGAGCCTGTTTCTGTCGAAAACTTCCTGGATACATAGACAGGCTCGCGGAAATCGTCCTTCCGGGAAACTCCGTCTTCCTCTTCGTAACGGATCAGGAGGCGCCCCATGGATGCATAAGCGCCGGCCAGATCCCACAGATTCACCTCGGCTCCGCCCAAAATAAGTGACAAACCATAATGGGAAGCCGGACGAAGCAGCGTCGAAAAATTCAGCTTCTTCATGAGCGCGTAAAAGCGCTCAAATTGGTAATCCCTGAGCATCCGTACTGCCGGTATGTTCAGGGAACGGGACAAAGCCATGGAGGCGGGAACTGCTCCGGCATACTGAAGATTAAAATTTTGCGGGCTGAAGCCGCCGATCTGGGTGGGGATATCCGGGATCAGGGTGTTAGGCAGGATCATCCCGTCATCCTGCATGGCCGCGTAAAGAAAGGGCTTCAATATGCTGCCGGAACTGCGCGGCGAACGGATGATGTCGACCGCTTCGCCATGAAGTCCGCCTGCAAAATCGGGTGAATTCCCAACATAGGCGAGCACGTCTCCGTCCTTCACCTGCATGACCAACACCGCCGCGTTATGGATCTCGTTGGCCTTTAACTGCACAAGATGCTGACGCACCAGTTCACTGACCCGCGACTGCAGGTCATGGCTTACTGTTGTAACGATCCTTTCCCCGGGATGTTCCTGCATCACACGTCCCAGTAAATGCGGGGCTTCACGGGGAACGGCAAAGACCCGGTCAGGCAGCGGTTCCATTTGCGCCAGTTCATGGGTTGCCGCATCAATTTTTCCGTCTTTTTCCAGGCGGTCAAGCAACCGGTTCCTTTTTTTCAGCAGCAATTCATTCTCCCTTCCGGGGTAGATCAGTGAAGGCGCATTGGGCAATACCGCCAGCGTGGCTGCTTCCGCCCAGGACAACTCGGTGGGATTCCTTCCGTAATAACGCCATGCAGCCGCGTCCAGCCCCACCACATTCCCTCCGAAGGGCGCATGAGAGGCATACAACGCCAGCAACTCCTCCTTGGAATAAGACAGTTCAGCCCGCACTGCCAGCGCCATCTCCAGAAGCTTCTGCCACAGGGTCCGGGGCCTGCCTTTCCCCGAAAGGCGGATCAGTTGCATGGTGATCGTGCTGCCGCCGCTTATGACGCGCCTGCTCCTGATATTTTGAACCAGCGCACGAGCGAGCGAGGCAGGATTCACCCCGGGATGCCGGTAAAAATACCGATCCTCGAAAGTGAGCAAACAGGCCTTATATTTTTCAGGGATGCTGCCGGATTCGGGGAAACGCCACTGCCCGTCAGCCGCGATGTGCGCTCCCAGCAAAACCCCTTCCCTGCTCTCGATCACCGT
>CAZOYZ010000193.1:6525-9110 GCA_964584045.1 uncultured Prolixibacteraceae bacterium
AACGCGGTCATCCCTCACATCCTGGTAATCGAATGCATCACTTTTCAGCGGACTTTCCACGTCGTTCACCCTTCCGTTCAGGATCTCCCATCCGGAAGGGAAAATGGTGGTCAGCGCGAGTTCTTCATAGGCTTCACGCTGCCCCGGGTGCCGGACGCTGATCTCAGCCACCAGGTCACTTCCCTGCCGCACGGTTGACGGGTCGATCCGTTGTCCCTGCATATCCGTATAATTCACGTCCATCAGCAGGTTATGCTGGATGGACGTGGTATCTCCTGCTACGGGGATCCCATCGGTGATCACCCGTGCGTACAGGTACTTGCCGGAGTTGTTCTGCACCCTGACGGAAACTTTTTTATTCCTTTGAAGCGGCAGGTCGCGCTGCCATAACACTTTTGCCGTGGCGACCTTTTCCATGGCTGACCCATTCACGGAAACGCCGGCGTTCAGTTGTCCCTGTCCCGGATACCCGTCGCCCGAAAAGAGAGCGACCGCCATCAGGCTGTAAGCCGTTGTCTGCGTGCTCATCCATTCATCGGAGGCCAACTGCTTTGCCAGCTCAACCACCAGCGGAAAAGCTTCCGTTTTACGGTTCAGCAGAACCAGGGTTTCCACGATCATGGCCTTATCGCGCAGATCAGAGCCATAGGTTCCTGACAATTCGCGATAGGCGGGCACCTCCGCGGGAAGCACGCTGATCATCGATCCGGCAACCTCAGGACGGCCTGCTGCCGCGTAAGCAGCCGCCAGCCTCCACCGCGCCGCCGTGCCCAAAGCCTTTTCCTCTTTCAGCCTGTTCATGGCGCCGAACTCCGGCTGCCGGGCCAACGCCAGCGTATAAAGCCTGTACGCCTGGATCAGATCCGACTGCTCATCGCTGCCGGGTCCGGAACGCCGGTTCCTGACTGCATCCTTCTGAAATTTCAGCCAGTTGTCCTTTAAGCCAAAAGGAAGGGTGTAACCAGCTTCTTCTGCCTTCAACATAAAATGACCGGCATAGCTGGTCCCCCAGGGAGAAGAGTATGGTGATCCGGGCCAATAGGCCAGCCCGCCGTCACCCACCTGGAAGCGGGCTAAACGAGCCAGGGCTGACCGGATATAACCTTCAATTTCCTGTTTTCGTTCAGCCGGAATGTCGGAGAGCTTCCCCAGCAGCAACTGCGGGAAGACGCCCGACACGACCTGTTCCAGACAGCCATGCGGATACCGGATCAGTTCATCCAGGCGGCTGCTCAGGTTCAGCGGCGGGATCTCGGAAAGTTCGATCCTGGCCTGGTTCGTCCCCGCCATTCCGGGCGCTTCCACCGTGGCGTCCCAGCTTTGCCGCTCCTGAATGACTCCCTCTCTGATCTGCACCACCCGGGGATTGGACGGCCTGACCTCCAGCGCAATTTCCTGAGTGGCCAGGTGACTCCCGCTCCTGGCTTCGATCTTCACCCTGGCGACGCCGGTCTTCCCCGCCACCTTCAGCCCGAAATCCACCAGCCTGTCGCCCACGGCATTAAAACGGACCTGTTTTACAGCCGGCCCGGCGACAAGGAACATGTCATTCACCGTGACACTTACCTCCACATCCTTCACCTCCGGTTTGAGGGCAAAAACATTTACCGGAAGCTTTACTTCTTCTTCCGGACCAAGTACCCTGGGGAGCGTGGCCAGGATCATGACCGGCTTCTGTACCTTCACCGACTGCTCTGCCTTGCCATACGCGCCGTCATGCCCTGCAACCACCATGACCCGCACTGCCCCCACATAGTTAGGCATAGAGAGCCGGTGTGTCCGGCTTTTATTCTCCGTCAGCACGAACGGTCCGGCAAAGGTGACCACCGGTTCAAAACGGCTGACCTTCCGGCGGCCGGCAGCCAGCAGGCTTTCGTCGCCGCCAACGGCAAAGGCTTTTTCAAGACGGGCGCCATACGCGCCGATCACATCGTCATAAAAATCCCACGTCCTGACGCCCAGCGCTTCATGCGCATAAAACACGGCCCACGGGTCGGGTGTTTCAAAACGGGTCAGATCCAGCAGTCCCTCGTCGACTACCGCCAACGTATAAGTCATCGGGCGACCCGACCGCTCCGACACCGTGACGGTGTACTCCTTTTCAGGAGCCAGTTCTGCAGGCATTTGGATCTGTGGCTCCAGATGGGTGGCAGGATCTTCCACATCGACGGGGATCACGCCGTACAGACGGATGGGTGCATCATTTTCAGTTTGCTCATGCGGCTGGATGAGCGATACGTGCACAAAGACATTGGGCGCCATCTCCGGCCTGGTCTCAAAACTGAAAACGGTGTTTTTCTCGCTGGTTTTCACCCAGAACAGATCCAGCACATCGCTTCCGTTCTCCAGACTCACCAGCGCTTTGCCATTTTTGCCTGACGGAATGGATACCGTGACCTTTTCTCCAACCCGGTATTGATCTTTATCCGCCTTTATGGAGAGCATGGTCGAAGCCTCCTGCATCCCATCGGTCGCCCATTCACCCCATTTTGAAAAATAAACGGTCAGCCCGGCATTGTGTTTGCTGACAGGATCTTTCACATAAATCAGGTAGCGTCCGTTATCCTCCCAGTTGTGATAAGGAA
>CAZOYZ010000194.1:0-4518 GCA_964584045.1 uncultured Prolixibacteraceae bacterium
TATCTGACGGAATTCCTGCTGAAAAAAGGGTATCTTGTTCATGGTATCAAACGCCGCTCCTCCCTGTTCAACACGGAAAGGATTGACCATTTGTACCAGGATCCCCACATGAACCACCGGAATTTAATTCTCCATTACGGTGATCTGACCGACAGTATGAACCTGACGCGGATTATCCAGGAAGTTCAACCCGATGAAATTTACAATTTGGCAGCCATGAGCCATGTGAAAGTCAGCTTCGATACTCCCGAATATACGGCCAATGCCGACGGGATCGGCACGTTGCGCATCTTGGAAGCGGTCCGGCTGCTTGGTCTGAAAAGCAGGATCTACCAGGCTTCCACCTCCGAATTATACGGACTGGTACAACAGGTGCCTCAGTCTGAAAGTACGCCGTTTTACCCGCGTTCACCTTATGCGGTGGCCAAGCTGTATGCCTACTGGATCACGGTAAACTACAGGGAAGCTTACGGAATGCACGCCAGCAACGGGATCCTGTTTAATCACGAGTCGCCTGTCCGCGGTGAAACGTTCGTCACACGCAAGGTGACACGTGCTGTTTCCCGTATTGCGCTCGGCATGCAGGAGATCGTTTTTATGGGAAACCTGTCGTCGCGCCGCGACTGGGGGCACGCCAAAGATTATGTCAAAGCCATGTATCTGATCCTGCAGCAGGATGAACCCTCCGACTACGTGATCGCCACCGGGATCACCACGACCATCCGTGACTTCATCAAACTGGCTTGCCTTGAAATCGGACTTGAAATGACCTTTAAAGGAGAAGGTGTCGACGAAAAAGGCTATCTCACCGCCATTGACGAAAAGCTTTTCATGGAAAAAGTAGGTTACACCTATCTGGAAGGTATTAAAAAAAGGATTGAACAGGGACCATCGGAAATCGTCCGCGTTGATCCGATGTATTTCAGGCCGACGGAAGTCGATCTGCTGATCGGCGATCCCGCCAGGGCTCAAAACCGGCTGGGATGGAAACCTCAGTATGATCTGAACAGCCTCGTCAGGGACATGATGGAATCTGATATCAACCTGATGCAAAAGGATGCGTACCTGAAGGACAGAGGCTACCGGATCATGAATTATTTTGAGTAAATATTGATTTCGAAGTCTGTTGATTTATATTTAACCGATTCGTATCTTGTTACCCCGTTTATCGGGAAACAGGATAAGAAGAAAATCTGATCATGAAGAAAGACAGCAAAATATTCATTGCCGGTCACAGGGGACTGGTTGGTTCGGCCATACATAAACAGTTAAAGGGGAACGGATATGACCATTTTATCCTTAAAACCCATCAGGAACTCGATCTCACCGATCAGAAGGCTGTAGCCGCTTTCTTCGCAAACGAAAAACCTGAATATGTTTTTCTGGCTGCTGCCAAGGTAGGCGGAATCATGGCTAATCACACATACCGGGCCCAGTTCATTTATGAAAACCTGATGATCCAGAATAACGTGATCCATCATTCCTGGCTCAATGGCGTAAAAAAGCTCTTATTCCTGGGCAGCACCTGCATTTATCCAAGGGAAGCTCCCCAGCCCATGTCCGAAGACTGTTTACTTACAGCGCCGCTGGAATATACCAATGAACCTTATGCCATCGCGAAAATTACAGGCATAAAGATGTGTGAAAGTTATAACCTCCAGTACGGCACCAATTTTCTGTCGGTCATGCCAACCAATCTTTATGGTCCGAACGATAATTTCGACCTTGAAAAATCACATGTCCTGCCGGCCCTCATCCGGAAAATCCACCTGGGGAAATGCATGGAAGAAGAAGACGGGGACGCAATCAGAAAAGACCTGGACAAACGGCCTGTCGGATCCGTTTCAGGTTCCGGGTCCCCGGAACAGATCAAAGAAGCACTTCAGGCACAAGGCATAAGAAAACCGGCAGGAACGAAGAATGTCATGGTGGAGATATGGGGGTCCGGCAAACCCATGAGAGAATTTCTTTGGAGCGAGGATATGGCCGACGCATGCATTTTTGTCATGGAAAATGTCAACTTCAGCGATCTGGCGGGAGAAAACCGGGCAGAGATCCGGAACACCCATCTCAACATCGGTACAGGCGAAGAGATCAGCATTTATGATCTGGCATACCTGGTCAAAAAAATCATCCGGTTTAAAGGAGAACTTTATTTTAATGATACCAAACCGGATGGTACGATGAGAAAGCTGACTGATCCGGGAAAACTAAACAGGCTCGGATGGAGACATTCCGTTAAAATCGAAGAGGGGATCACAAGCCTCTATAACTGGTACCTGAAAGACCAGACCTGAAATCCATTCCCGCTTTCGGTGAAATCTTCATCGCGGAGGCTATTGCGCCCGCAGGAACGCGCAGTGCAAACCAAAACTTGATTATATTTGTTGTTCATTTTCACGAGTTGTCTTTTACGCCGGCAAAGCCCCAAACTCTGTTTGATCTTTGCTTTCGCTAATAAAAACGTGTTCTTCTTATGAAGCAAAACACCTATCTGATCGTAATGGCCGGAGGCATTGGAAGCCGGTTCTGGCCGGTGAGTACGGAAAAAAAGCCAAAGCAGTTCCTGGATATGCTGGGATCCGGCAAAACGCTCTTTCAACAAACGATCGACCGTTTTCAAAATATTTGTCCTGTCGAAAACATTCTGGTGGTCACTTCCGAAAGATATACCGGTATTGTTAAAGAACAATATCCCTGGCTGATGGACGAAAATATTCTGGCCGAACCGTGCATGCGGAACACGGCCCCGTGTATCGCCTATGCCTGTTATAAAATTAAAAAGATCAATACCGATGCCACGATTGTGGTCACTCCTGCCGATCATCTCATCGAAGATACCCGTTCATTTCAGCAAGCTGTCCTGAAAGGGCTGGATTATGTCGAGTCAAATCCCGTGATCCTGACATTCGGCATACATCCCCGGCATCCTGAAACCGGGTACGGATATATCAAGATGAGTGAGAAGGATAAGGAATTTACGGCGGTGAGCGCATTCCGTGAAAAACCCGACCAGAACACGGCCGGCGCGTATCTGGCGGAAGGCTGCTACCTTTGGAATTCAGGCATTTTCCTTTGGTCGGTCGACACGATCATTACCGCTTTTGAAAAATACAGCCCTGAATTGGCCGGAACATTTGAACAAGGTACTCCTTTTTATTATACCTCCGGTGAACAGGAATATATTCATAAAATTTATCCGGGTTGCGAAAACATCTCCATCGATTACAGTATCATGGAAAAGGCAGATAATCTGTACGTCCAACGGGTTGACTTCGACTGGTCCGATCTCGGAACGTGGAGTGCCTTGTGGGAAAAAACCAGGAAAACGGCTTCGGGCAACGCATCTTCTTCGGTAAATTCTTCCTTTTATGAAAGTTCCAACAATATCATCCATGTTTCACCGGGAAAAACAGTTGTTGTTCAGGGACTGAACGATTACATCATTGTTGAGGCCAACAACACGTTGCTGGTCTGCAGCAAAAAGGAAGAGCAGCGGATCAGGGATTTCTTAAAGGACAACACTCGTTAAGCACGTTATAATGACATTGGGAAAGATTATCAAAATTGCGAGTAAACACCTCACACTTCTCAAGGTTTTAACACTGGTTTGGGCATTCCTGATTACGTTGTTGTGCATTATTCCCCAGGAGGACCTTCCTAAGGCCGGGGGAATTCCACATTTTGACAAGTTTGTCCATTTTGTGCTGTACTTCGTACTGACCTTTTTGAGCCTTTTCATCTTCTGGGGCTCCAAACAATCACGCAGGGTTATTTCGGTTCTGATCCCTGGTATCTTCGTTTTCAGTCTGTTGATTGAAATCATGCAGGGAATCCTGCCATTCGGACGAACTTTCTCCTTTGTCGATTTGTTAGCTAATTTAAGTGGGATCGTAGCAGGTCTGCTTTTATTCCACAGAATTAAATACCTTCTCATACTCAGTCAGCAATAATATTGTTGTGATCAGCCGGTGCTGACTCAAAGGAGTCAGTCGCCGCAAAACTGATCCCGGCTTTCTGCAGGCCGGCGTGTTGGTTTTAACATTCTAAAATCTTATCCATGTTTAGAGAGCGTGAATCAGTGATTGCAAAAGTAAGTGTCGGGCTGCAGGTGATCCTGTCAGTTGCCTGTTTCCTTTTTATCCGGCATATGACAACAGACCCACCGGCAGACAGGATGGCCATGTTGCATGAAATCCGCCATGCCGTGATCATGATTGCACTACTTTGGTATATCATCTTTGATCTGTATAATCTCGGAAAAGTCTTTCGTACGTCCGATTACTTCTCCATCTTTAAAAACTACATCAAAGCGGTCTTCACCGGAACCGGATTCCTCATCGCTGTTAACCTTTTGTTAAAATACGAGTCTCTGAGTCTGGAGAGGCTTTTCTATTTCGCACTGTTAAGTCTGCTTGTGCTAACATCTTATAAAAATATCCTGTTTGCGGTGATGCGGTTTCTAAGGAGGAACGGCTTTAACAAGCGGCAGATCCTCATTATTGCAGATGAGGAATC
>CAZOYZ010000194.1:4618-9092 GCA_964584045.1 uncultured Prolixibacteraceae bacterium
TTCGATTTTTTCTTCAGCCTTATCGTCATTATCCTGACTTCGCCGGTACAGGCACTCATCGCACTGGCGATCAAACTGGATGACGGAGGTCCGGCGTTTTTCAAGCAGGAACGTGTCGGACTAAACGGCAGGCGTTTTTATTGCCTGAAGTTCAGAACAATGGTCGTGAACGCCGAATCGCTCAAAACACAGCTCATGGGACAAAACGAACAGGAAGGCCCTGTCTTTAAAATCAGCATGGACCCCAGGGTGACCAGGATAGGAAGATTTTTGCGAAAAACGTCCCTGGACGAACTTCCTCAGTTTGTCAATGTCCTCCGTGGCGAAATGTCTGTCGTCGGTCCCAGACCCCCGATCCCTTCCGAAGTTGAAAAATATGAACGCTGGCAGATCAGGAGGTTGAGCATGAAACCAGGCATCACCTGTATCTGGCAGGTTTCAGGCCGGAATAACATTCCTTTCCGGGAATGGATGAAACTGGATATGGAATATATCGACAACTGGTCTCTCAGACTGGACCTGATCCTTATCCTGAAAACCTTAAAAGTCATGCTGACGGGCGACGGCAAATAACAAAAGAAGCAAGTCCGTCTCCGATCTCCTTTTTAACAATTTAATATACTACTTACATGAAACGAACAACTTTACATCCGATGGTCGTCCTGCTCATGCTGACGGTCATCTTTGCATCATGCAATACACGAAAGAACATGGAGTACCTCCGCGATCTTGGGGATCAGGTCACCCTGCAGGGACTGCCTGCACCTCCCAAAGAAGTACAAATTAAGCCGAATGATAATCTTTACGTGAGCGTGAAGACCATTAATCCTGAAGTAAATGAGCTGTTCTCGAGCTCATCCGGCGAAGGGGCATCCGGGCCGAGGTACGAATCGCTGGCAGGCCAGCATGTTTATGGTTATCAGGTAGATCCGCAAGGCGATATCATGCTGCCGGTGATTGGAAAAGTAAATGTGGCAGGCCTCACGTTAACCCAGGCTCAGGCTGCCATACAAAAACAGGCGAATGAATACCTGAACGAAGCAAACATTCAGGTCAAGCTATTGAATTACAAGATCAATGTGCTGGGCGAAGTCAATGCGCCGGGAGTTTATTACAACTACAACAACGCGCTGACCATTCTCGAAGCGATCGGTATGGCCAACGGGATCACCGAATATGCCGGACTTACCGACGTATCAGTCATCCGTCAGACCGATACCGGCACAAAGTCATTCAAGATCGACCTCACAAAAAGGAGCGCGCTTAACTCCGAGGCCTTCCATATCTACCCGGGCGATGTGGTTTATGTTGAACCACAGTCACTAAAAAACACCCGCTTAAACTCAGGAATGTATGCTTTATTCCTGTCCAGCATATCGACGCTGATCGTTATCCTGAAATACCTCGAATGATTTATTTTGAAGCCTGATTAACAATTAATTGATGTGTAAAATTTATTTGAGATGATGTGTCATGAGAAAAATGGAAAACTTTAATAATGCTCTGGAGAAGGAAGACACTGTCGCAATAAGAAAATTCCTTCACCGCCTGGTCAGAAATTCTCTGTGGTTGCTGCTCGCGGTCAGTATTGGCGTAATGACGGCTATCGTCATTACCAAATCCATGAAACCCGCATTCCATGCAAAAGCTCTGCTTCTCATCAAAGAGGAAGCGGAACCCAATGTCATGGAAGAAGCAGGTGTCATTTCGGCTTTTAGCAGTGACATCAATATCAACAACCACATTGGGGTCTTAAAATCGCTTTCACTGAACAAACAGGCACTCGATAACCTGGATTGGGCAACCACCTGGTACAGGGCCGAACTGTTCAGGGATAAAGAACTCTATGGTGAAGAACCGTTCATCATCACGATGAACCGCGGAGAAACCAACGTGTATGACGTTCCCGTTTATATTTCCATGGCCGATTCATCCAGTTACCGGGTAAAGGTGAACACTTCCTTCGTCTATAAGGGAGTAAAAAACAGTGTAAATATCTCTGAAACAAAAAAATTCGGAGAACCTTTCAATAACCGGTACTTTAACTTTACGGTCTGGAAAAAGGAAGCAGATCCCCGGGGTACTTTTTACTTTAAATTTAACGATCCGCATGTTCAGATGATGGAATATACGTCAAAAATCGAAGTGGAAGCCGAAGAAAATGCATCGAATTTGATCCATATCGGCTTAGTCGACACCGATCGTCAAAAAACGGCCGATTACCTGAACGAACTCTGTAAAGTATTCATTCAGTTCGGGCTGATTGAGAAGAACCGGAAATCGGCAAATACCGTCAGATTTATTGACAACCAACTGACAGGCGTTATCGATACGCTCCACGTAACAAGCCAAAATTTTTCTTCTTTCCGCTCTCAAAATCAAACCATTAACATTGGACAGGAAGGAGATCTGATTTTGCAAAAACTTGGACAGTTTGAGACCGAACGCTCGGAAGAACAAGCCCGGCTCGCTTACTATGAAAATCTTAGTAAATATATGAGCAACAACGAAAAGATGAAGCAGGTCCTTTCCCCTTCCGTGGCGGGGATCACAGATCCCGGACTGACCAATCTGGTAACCAGGCTTACCGATCTCTACAGCCGGCGTGAAGTCCTCGCGTATTCCGTTAAGGAAAAGAACCCCAGCCTGGTACTGGTCAATAACGAAATCGCCATCACCACGAAAAATCTGAAGGAGAATCTGAGCAACCTGGTCAATAACTCCAGGATCACGATAAGCAACCTGAACCGCAGAATAGCGGGAATGAGGGCTCAGCTTCAGGCTTATCCCAAAACAGAACAGGAATTAATGAACATCCAGCGTTCTTTTGAGTTAAACAACGAGTTGTACACCTACCTGCTCAAGAAAAGGGCAGAGGCGGCGATTACACATGCGTCGAACGTTTCCGATGCCCAGGTTGTGGATCAGGCCGAAAAAGACACCACTGTGAAAGTAGGGCCGAAACAGGGATTCAACATCGCGCTCGGAGGATTAGCAGGATTTGTCGTTCCTGTGTTTTTCATGCTCATCGGCTCCTATTTTAATGACCGCATCAATTCGGCCGAAGAAATCGAAAACCTCACATCCATCCAGGTCGTCGGAAATATCGTCAACAGCTCCCATCGCAAAGATCCGGTGCCGGCAATCAAATATCCCCGGTCTGCCCTGGCCGAATCCTTTAGGGAGCTGCGGACAAATCTGAGGTTCCTCTATTCGCACGATAATTCCAAAGTGATCAGCATCAACTCGGTCATTCCCCGTGAGGGAAAATCATTTACAGCAGTGAATCTGGCTTCCATGATTGCGATGAACAGCATGAAGGTATTGCTGATCGACTGTGATTTAAGAAAACCAACCATTCATAAACAGTTTGGATGCCAGAATTACTCGGGATTAAGCACGTACCTGATCACTCAGCACGAACAGCAGGATATTATCCAAAAGACTAAAATAGAAAATCTGTATCTCATATCCGGAGGGCCTGTTCCGCCTAATCCGTCAGAGATCCTTGAAACAGGCAGGTTGGAACAGCTGATCCGAAACACCAGGGAAGAATTCGATTATATTATTATTGATAACGCACCGCTGAGCCTTGTGTCGGATGGCATTGTCATCAGCCAGTTTACCGATGTGAACCTCTTCGTTCTCCGGCAGGATTACAGTAAAAAAAGCGAAGTCAGGTTTATTAACCATATGCATATCAACAAATCCATGAAGAACGCCGGTATCATTCTGAACGACATTCATATCCGTAAACATGCCCAGGCCGGATATTACGGAGCACAGTATATCTACAAGCATCATTACGGATATGACTATTATCTGGAAGTCACATAAGTTCTTCTGTTATTCAGTTAAATTTCTTATTTTTCAGGAAATTTTTTGATATGATCATTGCTGTTGATTTTGACGGTACTATTGTTGAGCACCAATACCCCAGTATTGGAAGAGAAATTCCTTTTTCTATCGATACCATAAAATTATTGCAAAAGGAAGGCCACCAGATCATTATGTGGACTTTCAGAAAGGGTAAAGAGCTGGAAGAGGCTGTAAAGTTCTGTAAGGACAGGGGAATTGAGTTTTATGCAGTGAATAAAAACTATCCGGAAGAAAAATTCGACCTTACAATAAGCCGGAAGATCCATGCCGACCTGTTTATTGACGACAGGAATCTGGGCGGATTACCGGATTGGGGTACCGCATATCAGATGATTACCGGGAAAACAGCAGAAATGAAAAGGAAAAAATCGATCTTCCCGTTTCGCAGGTAAACATCATTCTCAGATACAATTGACCTGTCAGCGCAGGAAAATGTTCAAAGGAAACCGGAGAAGGGAAGATGATCCCGTTTCCGGTTTCTTCCGTGCGCGCTATGCGCTGTGCTCTGTGCGCTTTGCCAAAAAAAAGACCCTGTGCTCGTTGGAACACAGGGTCTGTTGAATACGGCGACGACCTACTCTCCCACATCTTACTG
>CAZOYZ010000195.1:0-4401 GCA_964584045.1 uncultured Prolixibacteraceae bacterium
CAGGATCATACCTTTTTCATCATAGGAGGCAGCTTTAAAAGCGAAGAAAATGCTGAGAGTTTTATTGCACAGCTGAAAGAGCAGGGTTACCCTGCACTTGGGCTGGGTGTGATCAAAGGATTGCATTATGTGGCTGTCGAGGGCTTTGCCTCCCTGGAAGAAGCTCAGAACGCACACCGGGATTATACCTCCAAATCGCCCGATTCCGGCGCATGGATTTACGTCAGGAGGTAAAATGCTGAAGCCGGATTATTTAAAAGCCGGAGACCGGGTTCGGATTGTCTCTCCTGCCGGTTTTGCAGCAGAAGAAAAAGTGTTACCCGCTGTAAAGTTGCTCCGGGACGAAGGTTTTGAGGTCATTTTGGGAGATCATGTGTTTACCCGTCATTTTCGGTTTGCCGGCTCAGATGAGCAGCGCCTGGCTGACTTGCAGCAGGCATTCGATGACCCGGAGTGTAAAGCAGTTATCTGTTCGCGCGGCGGCTACGGATCAATCAGGATCGCCGGGAAGATCAGCTTCAGCAGGTTCCGGAAATATCCTAAATGGCTTATCGGATTCAGCGACATTACGGTTTTGCACGCCTGCCTTCAGAAAGAAGGTTATTGCAGCGTACATGGCGCCATGCCCTCCTCTTATATGATCGACGCGCTGCCTGACCAAAACTTCCTGGAGCTGATAACCCTGCTGAAAGGCGATGGTTCAAATAATATCCTCCCCGTCCACCCGCTTAACAGACCCGGAAGCGCCTCAGGAAAACTGACAGGTGGTAACCTGTCTATGCTTTACAGTCTTATCGGCACGCCACTGGAATCCTTGACCGACGGGAATATCCTTTTTATTGAAGACGTTTCGGAATATTTCTATCACCTCGACCGGATGATGCACAGCCTGAAACTGTCGGGGAAACTGAAAAATCTCAAAGCGCTCCTTGTGGGCGATTTCACGGAAATGAAAGAGAATGACCCCCCTTTTGGGCAAACCACGGAGGAGATCATCCTCGATGTGGTCAGCGAATATTCCTATCCTGTTTGTTTTGGGTTCCCGGCAGGACACGCCCGGATTAACCGGCCTCTGATGCTCGGGGCAGATTATTCACTGGCTGTACACGAAAATCAGGCTTCATTGAGCATGATCTCCTGACCATCCTCCCCCTGCTTCGTGATCTTTTCATCGTCACCTTTTACCTTGCGTTTTTCAACCCATAAATAAATAACAGGCATAACAAGCAGCGTTAAAAGGGTTGAAGTGACCAGACCGCCGATGACCACTGTTGCCAACGGACGCTGCACTTCCGACCCGGGTCCTGAATTAAATGCCATCGGGATAAATCCCAGGCTGGCCACCAGGGCCGTCATCAACACCGGACGTAACCGGTCGGCCGATCCTTCAATCACCAGTTTCTTCAGTGAGCCGCTGCGCTCCTTCCGCAATTCGTGAATATGATCGAGCAGCACGATCCCGTTCAAAACCGCCACTCCGAATAAAGCCACAAATCCGATGCTGGCAGAAACGGAAAGATACATGCCGCGCATCCAGAGCAGGAACAAACCGCCGGATAACGCAAACGGCAGGTTCATTAAAATGATCATGGCATAGCGCATGTTCCCGAAGTTCAGATACAACAATCCAATAATGATGAACAACGACAAAGGCACAACCAGCAGCAGATGATCCATGGCCCGGCGCTGATTTTCAAAGGCCCCTCCGTATTCCAGGAAATAACCGGGAGGAATATCGGCCTGCTCATCGATCGCTCTTTGCAAATTGGCAACATAACTTCCAATATCAATATTTTTAATATTCATTCCCAGGATCAACCTGCGCCAGCCGTTTTCACGCTGGATCTCCCGCGGACCTTCCTGTGCTTCAATCCGGCTTACCCGGCTCAGAGGGATAAACTGCCCGTTTGCCAGGTGGACAGGGATCTGACCGATCTGCTGCAGGTATTTCCGGATATCTTCCGGATACCGCACCTGGATATCGAAGCGCCGCTGACCTTCATAAACCTGCCCGGCAGCCTGCCCGCCTATACCTGCCTCAATAACCTGCTGAACCTCATCCACATTCAGACCAAATGAGGCGACAGCTTCCCGGTCAATCACGATGGTCAGGTATGGCTGCCCGATCGGTTGTTCAACAAAGAAATTGGCAGTACCTTCAAGACGGGACACCACGTTGGAGATGGATTGACCAATCCGGTTTAACTCTGCCAGATCCTCTCCGTAAATTTTTACGGCCAGATCCGATTTGACCCCGCTTGTCAGTTCATCCACCCGCATGGCTATCGGCTGGGTAAAATTATAGGCAAGTCCCGGCTCCGTTTTCAGGTAAGGTTCAATTTCTGCCAGAATATCTTCCTTGCTGATCCCCTTGCGCCATGTTTCGGGATCATCAAGGACCACCCAAACATCGGTCTGGTGAACCCCCATCCAGTCATTAGCCAGGTCGGAGCGGCCGGTCTTGGGAACGACCGTTTTAATTTCAGGGATATTTTTCATGAGTTGCGCGGCCAGCCAGTTGGCGTTTTCGATCGATTCTTCCAGCGTCACCGAAGGCATACGTACCTGCTCAACGAGGATGGAACCCTCTTCCAGCTCAGGCAGAAACTCACTCCCCATCCTGAACAACACGACCATAGAGAAGGCAAAAACAGCCAGTGCAACACCTAAAACCAACATCCTTTTTTGAATATTCCGTTCAAGAAAATTCGTATAACGGGGCTGCAGCCAATAAACCAGCCAATTCCTACGAGGTTTTATCCCCCGTTTAAAAACAAGCGAGGCTGCAGCCGGAACAAAAGTCAGGGCCAGCAATAACGACCCCAGTACGGCAGCAGCTACAGTGATCGCCATTGGCCGGTACAAAATCCCTTCCGTCCCGCTGAACGTCATGATCGGGACATAGACCATGAGAATGATGAGGACCCCAAAAAAAATAGGCCGCATCACCTGACGGGCAGACTGAATAATCAGGTGATCCGTATCGTCGTTTCTGTCGCCCGAATGCAGCCTGCGAACGATATTTTCGACCATAACCACAGAACCGTCAACAACCATCCCAAAGTCGATGGCCCCCAGGCTCATCAGGTTGGCCGCCAGTCCAAATTCACGCATCCCGATAAATGCAAAAAGCATTGAAAAAGGAATTACCATCGCCACGATCAGGGCACCTGACCATTCGCCCAGCATCAGCAGCAAAACCACGATCACCAGGAACCCTCCCTCAAACAGATTGGTCGTCAGCGTCCCTGTGGTGCGTTCGATCAGGTCCGACTGGTCATAAAATTTCTCAATCTTTACACCCTCAGGCAGGTTTTTATTGATCGATTCAATCTTGTCTTCGATATCTGCAATCACCTCACGCCCGTTCCCGCCGCGAAGCATCATCACGATACCGGTTACCACCTCGCCGCGTCCGTCGCGCGTCACACCTCCCTGCCTGACCTGGGTGCCCATCTCCACGTCGGCAAGATCCTTGATAAAAACAGGCTTATTGTCCAGTTTGGTCACCACGATATTGAGGATATCCTCTTTCGCCGTGATTTGTCCAAATCCCCGTACGATATATTGTTCACGGTTATGCTCGAGGTAATTGCCGCCAGATACCGAATTGTTCCTGGTAATGGCGTCAATGATGTCCCGGATACCTATCCCGTAAGTGCGCATTTTACCGGGCTGAACGATCACATCATATTGCTTCACATGGCCACCGAAAGAGTTGATCTCGGTCACCCCTTTCACGACTTTTAGCTGCGGTGCGATCAGCCAGTCCTGGATCTCCCGTAACGCGGTAAGGGAATAATTCTCTCCCCTCACTTCATACTGGTAAATCTCACCCAAAGCCGTGGAAATAGGCCCAAGCTGAGGTGCCGAAACATCGACAGGCAACTCATCTGCAATCGACTGCAAACGCTGGCTGACCATCTGGCGGGCAAAATAAATATCAGTATTCTCTTCAAACTCGACGGTCACTGCCGACAAACCAAACTGGGAAATAGAGCGTACTTCTTTGACGCCGGGCAATCCGTTCATGGCCGTCTCGATGGGATAACTCACGAGTTTCTCCACATCATAAGGCGAATACCGGCCGGCTTTGCTGATCACCAGCACTTGAACCGGCGTCACATCAGGAAGCGAATTGATCGGAATCTGCAGGAGCGAATAGACACCTGCCGCGGCCATCAAAATGACCAGCGAAAGGGCGACAAATTTTTGTCTTACCGAAAATATAATGATCTGATTGAGCATGGCCGTTCTGATTTACTGGTTATTCTTCGGCGATCTGCTCATATCGTGAAAGTGCTTTCAGGCTGAATACCTGCGAAACCGCCAGTTCTTCATTTTCATGAACCCCGCTTCGAATAATCACATGCTGACCGCGGATCTCCGCAACGTCGATCT
>CAZOYZ010000195.1:4501-9085 GCA_964584045.1 uncultured Prolixibacteraceae bacterium
TTCATGTAGCCCTTGATCAAGACAAGTTTCAGATCAATAATACGTCCAAGTTCTTCCAGCGCATTGACCGACTGACCCAATTCAACCTTCCGCTGATCAAAGCTTCCGCTGATCGGTGCATGTATTTTGAGGCTCGGATCTATTTTTTCTGCACTTTTAAATAATTCAATTTCATGATCCGGTACGCCGATCGCCTTCAGTTTTGCATATGCTGCGATCGACACGGCCATCGCCCGTTGATAATCAGACATCGCCCGTTCCAGCTCAGAACTGGAACTGATGGTTTCGGCCACTAACTGTTTTATGCGTTCCAGACGACTGGTCTGAAATTGTTCTTCGGCAACTGCCTGCAAATATTCAGCCACCATATTCCCAAAGGCCAGGCTCTCTATTCTGAAAAGTTCCTGTCCCTGCCGTACCGCCTGACCGTCCCTGACCAGAATTGCCCTGATCTGCCCGTCTATGGGCGTACTGATCATGCTTACATGGTTCAGCGCCGGCAAGACAGTTCCCGGCACCGGTAAACTGTAATTTCGGACATTACGGGTCACCCTGGCCGTTTCGATCCTGAGTTCATCGCTTTCCTTACCGGACAAATGAATAACCTGCTTACTTCCTGTTTCTTCAGTGACAGAAGGAGGTGTGGCCTGTATTTCGGGTTGCTGATCTGTTTTACCGGTATTCGTGGAACAGGACATCCACAAAGCCGGGATAACCAGCCAAAAGATCATTCTGAAAGATACAAGTAATTGGTTCATGATGGCTTATTTTTAATAGACTAACTCTTGATCAAGGAATTTTTCCAGTTGGGCCAACTGCAAATAATAGTCGCGCAGGGAAGCCAGATAACGTTTCTGATTGGCCAGAAAGATCTGCTGCGCGCTGATCAGATTAAGGAGGTCAATTTCACCCAACCGGTATGCCTTCAATGTAAGCTGCTGCAGCTTCAGTGACTTTTCATGCATAGTCCGGTTATAGCGTTCTATCGTTCGTTTACTGGTTTCATAACTATGCCAGGCATGCTCTATTTGCTGCTTCATATCCAGTTCAATGGATTTTTGCTGCCATTCGATCTCTGACTGACGTGCTTCGGCCATCCTGATCTTTCCTTTCTGCTCAAACGGCAACCAAAACGGAATGCTCAAACCCACTTCAAATCCGTTATAGTCAAATCCGTCCCCGTAGTTTTGTTTGTACACATTGAACCGGATATCAGGAAGAAGATTACTTTTTGCTTCCTTCAGCTTGTTTTGTGTAGCCTGGTATTCATGCAGGGCTGCCAGGTACAGCGGTTGTTCGTGTAAAACAGCAAGAGCCTGTATCTGAGCGATCTCCACGTCGGTGCTGCTTAGAGTATCCGAAAACAGGATATTGTAGCTGATCTGAGGGATTTCCAGTCCCATCAGGTAAAATAAACTGTAGCGGGCCATATGCAGCAGACGCTCCGCCTCATCCTGCACGTTTTCGGCCTCCGCGACCTGTAGTTCCGCGTTCGTCAGATCCATTCCGTTGGCCATTCCGGTTTCGAACCTGGTGTAAACAGCGTTATAAAGGTCATCGGCAAGTTCTTTTTGCTGTTTACCCAATCCCTGCAAATGCAGCGCATATAAGACTTCAATGTACCGGGATTTTACCTGGGACGTGATCTCATTTTCAACGGCGCTGATACGAAGCCGCAGCGCTTTTTCCTCTTCCCTGACTGCTTTTAACCGGTAAACGGTTGTCAGCGGAAAATCGACCGACTGGGAGAAAGTCCACCGCTTTTCCTCGAAAGGCCTGGCCGCTCTGGAATTGAGGCCCTCCTCAAAATAACTGAATTCCGGCGGGTTAACGCCGGTCAGCGTGCGCCATTCCTGCTCTTTCTGCAAAAGAACAGCCCGCATCCGGTTTAAATCAGGATTATTTAATAAAGCCGAATCGACAGCATGCTGCAACAAAAGCAGATCCTCCTGGGCAACCAGCCGAAAAGGGATAAGAATAACGATAATGGTCAGAATTTTGATCATGGTTTTTAATTTTGAACAGAGCAAATGTTTGGTAGAATCAAGACAAACGAACAGCGGGATTGTTCAGAATGAACCATTGCTATTTTTCGTTTTAGCTGAAATAATTTTGTTCGTTGCCGGCATTCCGTTAACTTACCGGAAAAAATCCGCTGAAATGGCCGTTCACACCGAAACCGGAAACAAAGGAGAAAAACTGGCTTTGCAGTACCTGCAGAAAATGGGCTACACCATACTCGAAACGAACTGGCATACGCGTCATTACGAAATCGATATTATCGCCCGCGATGGGAATGAACTGGTCATTGTGGAAGTAAAAACACGTACCGGCGACCACTACGGCCATCCCTCCGAGGCGGTCAATAATAAAAAGATCCGCCGCCTGATCAATGCTGCGGAACGTTATATTCATCTGCACAATATGAACCTGGATACCCGCTTTGATGTGATCTCCATTATTTTTCTTGACCGGAAATTCCACCTGGAACACATTAAGGACGCCTTTTATCCTACTGCCAGATAAATTCATTTATCTTTATCCTTCAGAATTCGGGAACATGAACATTGAAGAAATCAGAACATACTGCCTGTCAAAAAAAGGGGTGACCGAAGAATTCCCCTTCGATGAAACAACCCTCGTCTATAAAGTGATGGGAAAAATATTCCTCCTTACCGACCTGGTGTCAGAACTGAGCATCAACGTCAAATGCGACCCCTTGAAAGCCATCGAACTGCGTGAACAATACAGCTGCGTGGTGCCGGGCTATCATATGAATAAAAAGCACTGGAATACCGTCAATATGGACGGATCAGTTCCGGACCGCCTGATCAGGGATTGGATTGATCATTCTTATGAGCAGGTGGCGATGAAACTTTCAGGTAAATTGAAAGAGCAATTAAAAAGACTATAGATGAATAGGACGATTGAATACCCTCTCACTACCGAATACATTGAGCTGATTAAATTATTAAAACGCCTCCGTCTCGTTGAGTCGGGCGGGCAAGCGAAGCTGGCCGTGGAAGAGGGGTTGGTCATGGTTAACGGGCAAACGGAGCACCGGAAACGGGCCAAGCTGCGAAAGGGAGATCAGATCCGGTTCGACGGCAGGGAGATCCTGATCAAATAAAATCCATATTCGCCGCTGTTCCTGCCTGCACCGGATTTCATTCATCCTGCAAAAGCAGGGGTCTTCTTCCCTCTGCACCCGGAAAACGGCTAAGCGAATGGACGATCATGTCGGAATTTATCCTGTTTGCAGGAGAATGCAGGTAAAAAAAGCCGGAGAGTTATTCTGCCGGCTTCATACTTGTGCGCTTAAGAGTGGAATAAAAAAAGAAAATAAGAATTGCGTGAGATGATCATGCCTTTCAAAGTTAATTCATTCGATACCGGGATATCAAATTTTTAGGCATCCATTATATGAACGATACTGTTTTCTTGACGAAGCACCGGGTTTGAATTTACGAACGAAGTTGAAAAACGGCTACCGGATATGAACGGAACTTAAAAAGGGGATCCACTGAGGTATAAAAAAAGGGATATTCCTACGGAAATATCCCCTCTTTGAAATCTTTAATCCATTTATGCAATATTCTCAATCAACTCCAGCGAATCTTTCACCTGATTCAGACGTGACACGTCTTCTTCGTTAATTGCAATATTGAATGTGTCCTCCATGTAATACAGAAAAATGGCCCAATCCACCTGATCAAAATTCAGATCATCCTGAAAAGAAGCCTCCAGTTCAATGTTATTCCGGGGGACACCCGTTTTCCTTAAAACCCGGTAAAGGGTTCTTCTGATTGTTTTGTTTTCCATGTTGCTTTCGTTTGAATCTCAATATTCTTAAAAATATTGGACAAATTCCGGACCAAAATTAAAAAATCGAACAAAACATTAAACGATTCTAACATTAAATTGTTTTTTCCCTCTGCCGGGCTCTCTTTAAAAACGATCTAAAAAAATGAATGTTTTTGGATTTTGAAACATTTGCCGGGCACTTATTTCTTCTCCCATTCCTGTCGTAATAAGCTGTAAACTTCCAGGTCAATAAAGGAGTCCCTGTGTTTTTCACCGTGCCGTTCAATCCCCTCGAAATGAAATCCGAGTCGTTTGGGGATCGCTGCACTTTTTTCATTTCCCACCCCGCATTTTATTTGGATACGGTTCATTTTCACGGCCGTAAAAAGATACGAAACCAGCACTTCAACCGAACGTTTCATGATCCCTTTCCCCGTCATTTTTTCAATAAGCCAGTAGCCGATCTCTGTTTTAAGATTCAGACGATCGGTGTCTTTGAGTCCGATCAGTCCGGCGAAATGATCCTGATGCCAGATCACGAACACGTCTTCTCTTTCATCGCCCGGCTCGGCGAGCACAGAGCGAATAAACGACTCCGTATCCTCCTGTGTACGTGTTTGTTCAACAAAAGGAAGCCATTTTGACAAAAAATCCCTGTTTTGGTCAATGGACTGGAAGATCTGAAAAGCATGCGTGTATTTAATGGGTTCCAGCCTGATCTGCTTATTGACAATGAGCTGCTTCATGGTTTCTGTTTATCTTCAAAAATACACTTTTTAT